>JBBIST010000018.1:0-42307 GCA_037441125.1 Burkholderiales bacterium | reverse complement strand
CGCGGCGCGCGCATCGTGCGCGCGCCGCGCGGCCGCCTCCACCGCCGCGCGCCGCTCGGGCACGCCGCGCCGATGCTGGGCGCCGCCGTGGTAGGCGTGCAGTCCCATGAAGTTCAGTCGCGGGCTGGCGACGATGGCGCGTGCCAGGGCGACGATCTCCTCCGGCGCCGACAGCCCGCAGCGGTTCTGGCCGACGTCGACTTCGACGTAGACGTCGAGCCGCGTGCCGAGCTCGTCGCACAGCCGCGCCAGTTGCCGCACCACGCCCGCGTCGTCGGCGCACACGCCGAGGCGCGCCCCCGGGTGACGCAGGGCGAGTGCCGCCAGCCGGCGCAGCTTGGGCTCGCCCACCACTTCGTTGGTGATCAGCACGTCGTCGATGCCGGCGGCGAGGAACACCGCCGCTTCCGACGGCTTCTGCACGCAGATGCCGGCGGCGCCGGCGGCGATCTGCCGGCGCGCGATCTGCACGCACTTGTGGCTCTTGGCGTGCGGGCGCACGCGCACTCCGTGCGGTGCCACCGCCGCCATCAGCCGCGCCAGGTTGGCCTCGAGCTTGGCCAGATCGAGGATCAGCGCCGGCGTGTCGACGTCGGCGAGCGCGTCGCCCGGTCGCGCCGGGCGCCAGTCGAGGCGGTCGTTGGCAAGCATCGCCGCAGTCTAGTGCCGGACCGCGCCGGCGCAGCGAGTCGGCCGGCGGCGGCGCGAGGCGGTCCGTAGAATGCCGCCGCGCTCGCGCACGCGCAGCCGCCGACCGACCGACTTCGACCGACGCCATGAGCATCAAAAGCGACAAGTGGATCCGCCGCATGGCGGCGCAGGGCATGATCGAGCCGTTCGAGCCGGGCCAGGTGCGCAGCGTCGACGGCCGCAAGATCGTCAGCTACGGCACCTCGAGCTACGGCTACGACATCCGCTGCGCGCGCGAATTCAAGATCTTCACCAACATCAACAGCACGATCGTCGACCCCAAGGCCTTCGACCCCAACTCATTCGTCGACTTTGCGGGTGAAGTCTGCATCATCCCGCCCAACTCCTTCGCGCTGGCGCGCACGGTCGAGTACATGCGCATCCCGCGCAACGTGCTCACGATCTGCCTGGGCAAGAGTACGTACGCACGCTGCGGCATCATCGTCAACGTCACGCCGCTCGAGCCCGAGTGGGAAGGGCACGTGACGCTCGAGTTCTCCAACACCACGCCGCTGCCGGCCAAGATCTACGCCGGCGAGGGCTGCGCCCAGGTGCTGTTTCTCGAAAGCGACGAGGTGTGCGAGGTCAGTTACCGCGACAAGGGCGGCAAGTACCAGGGGCAGACCGGGGTCACCCTGCCGAAGGCCTGAGCCGGTGTCGAAGCGATCGAACCTGGCAACGCCCGGCCGCGCGACCGCACCGTCGCCGGCTTCCTTGACAGGCCGGCGTCGCGGTCGATAATCGCGGCCCTTCCGGAGGCGGCCCGGGCGCACGGTGCGCAGCCGCCTTCCTCGACGCGCGCGGCCGGCCAAGGCCGCCCTGAAGGCCCCATGCGATTCCGCTTCCCGATCGTCATCATCGACGAAGACTTCCGCTCCGAGAACACCAGCGGCCTGGGCATCCGCGCGCTCGCCAAGGCGATCGAGGCCGAAGGCGTCGAGGCGATCGGCGTCACCAGCTACGGCGATCTGGCGAGCTTCGCCCAGCAGCAAAGCCGCGCCAGTGCATTTGTCCTGTCGATCGACGACGAGGAGTTCGCCGATTTGCCACAGCAGTTCGCCGGCGTGGTCGACGATCCGACCACGACCGAGAACGAGGCGGTGGCGGCGCTGCGCAAGTTCGTGCGCGAGATCCGCCGTCGCAACGCCGGCATTCCGATCTTCCTGTACGGCGAGACGCGCACGTCGCGCCACCTGCCGAACGACCTGTTGCGCGAGCTGCACGGTTTCATCCACATGTTCGAGGACACGCCGGAGTTCGTCGCCCGCTACATCATCCGCGAGGCGCGCGCCTACCTCGACACGCTGGCGCCGCCGTTTTTCCGCGCGCTGACCCACTACGCGCAGGACGGCTCGTACTCGTGGCACTGCCCCGGTCACTCGGGCGGCGTGGCCTTCCTCAAGAGCCCGGTCGGGCAGATGTTCCACCAGTTCTTCGGCGAGAACCTGCTGCGCGCCGACGTCTGCAACGCGGTCGAGGAACTGGGCCAGTTGCTGGACCACACCGGGCCGGTGGCGGCGAGCGAGCGCAACGCGGCGCGCATCTTTGGCGCCGACCACCTGTTTTTCGTCACCAACGGCACCAGCACGGCGAACAAGATCGTCTGGCACTACATGGTGGCGCCGGGCGACGTGGTCGTGGTCGACCGCAACTGCCACAAGAGCGTGCTGCACGCGATCATCATGACCGGGGCGATCCCTGTGTTCCTGACGCCGACCCGCAACCACTACGGGATCATCGGCCCGATTCCGCTCGAGGAGTTCGAGCCGCAGTCGATCCGGCGCAAGATCGACGCCCACCCGCTGCTCAAGGGGCGAACGGTCAAGCCGCGCGTGCTGACGATCACGCAGAGCACCTACGACGGCGTGATCTACAACGTCGAGACGATCAAGCGCCTGCTCGACGGCGTGATCGACTCGCTGCACTTCGACGAGGCCTGGCTGCCGCACGCCGCTTTCCACGGCTTCTACCGCGACATGCACGCGATCGGCGGCGTCGGCGCCGACGGCAGCGGCAACGGCCGCACGCGCGCGCGCCAGTCGATGGTGTTCGCCACGCAAAGCACGCACAAGATGCTGGCCGGCCTGTCGCAGGCGAGTCAGATCCTGGTGCAGGACTCGGAGAAGGAGCACCTCGACCGCTTCCAGTTCAACGAGGCCTACCACATGCACGTGTCGACCTCGCCGCAGTACGCGATCATCGCCAGTTGCGACGTCGCCGCGGCGATGATGGAGCCGCCGGGCGGCACGGCGCTGGTCGAAGAGTCGATTGCCGAGGCGCTCGATTTCCGGCGCGCGATGCGCAAGGTCGATGCCGAGTACGGCGACGAGAGCTGGTGGTTTCGCGTCTGGGGCCCGGAGGAACTGGCCGAGGAAGGCATCGGCGCGCGCGAGGACTGGCTGCTCGTGGCCTCGGACCGCTGGCACGGCTTCGGCCGGCTCGCGCCCGGCTTCAACATGCTCGATCCGATCAAGGCCACGGTGATCACGCCCGGGCTGGACGTCGACGGCAAGTTCGCCGAGCACGGGATCCCGGCGGCGGTGGTGACCAAGTACCTGGCCGAGCACGGGATCATCGTCGAGAAGACCGGTCTTTACTCGTTCTTCATCATGTTCACGATCGGCATCACCAAGGGCCGCTGGAACACGATGGTGACTGAGTTGCAGCAGTTCAAGGACGACCACGACCACAACCAGCCGCTGTGGCGCGTGATGCCCGAGTTCCTGCGCGCCAATCCGCACTACGAGAAGATGGGCCTGCGCGACCTGTGCCGCGCGGTGCACGCCGAGTATGCGAAAAACGACATCGCGCGCCTGACCACCGAGATGTACCTGTCGGACATGGAGCCGGCGCTCAAGCCGGCCGACGCCTACGCGGCCATGACCCACTGGGACGTGGACCGGGTCGCGGTCGACCGGCTCGACGGCCGGATCTCGGCCGTGCTGCTGACGCCTTATCCGCCCGGCATCCCGCTGCTGGTGCCGGGCGAGCGGGTCAACGCGACGATCGTTCGCTTCCTGAAGTTCGCGCGCGAGTTCAACGCCAGCTTCCCCGGCTTCGAGACCGACATCCACGGACTGGTCAAGCAGCGCGTCAACGGCCACGTCGAGTACTACCTCGACTGCGTGCGCGAGGGCGCCAACCGCTGAGGCGCGCTGCCGCCGTCAGCGGCGGCGTAGCCGCCGCACCTGTGCTGCCAGCGCCGCGGTCGACGCGTGGCTTGCGCCGGCTTCGCCTGCGAGCGCGCGTTGCGCCTCGCGCGCCAGCGCCTTGCCCAGTTCGACGCCCCATTGGTCGAAGGCGTTGATCCCCCAGATCGCCGCCTGCACGAACACCTTGTGCTCGTAGAGCGCGAGCAGGGCGCCGAGCGATGTCGGCGTGAGCGCCGCCAGCAGCAGCGTGTTGCTCGGGCGATTGCCGGGAAAGCAGCGGTGCGGCGCCAGCCACGGCTGCTCGGGCGCTTCGGCGAGCGCCTCGGCCTCGCTCTTGCCGAAGGCGAGCGCCTGCGACTGTGCAAAGCAGTTGGCGAGCAGCGCGTCGTTGTGTCCGGGCAGCCCGCTGTCGTCGTCGGCCACGGCGATGAAGTCCACCGGCGCAGTTTGCGGCCCCTGGTGCAGCCACTGGAAATAGGCGTGCTGGCCATTGGTGCCCGGCTCGCCGAACAGGACCGGGCAGGTCGCGAAGTCGAGCGGCGCGCCGTCGCGCGCAACGCGCTTGCCGCAGCTTTCCATCTCCAATTGCTGCAGATAGGCGGGCAGCCGCGCCAGCCGCTGGTGATAGGGCGCGATCGACAGCGCACCGCAGTGCAGGAAGTTGACGTTCCAGATGCCGACCAGCGCCAGCAGCACCGGCAGGTTGGCCGCCGGCGGTGCGCTCGCGAAGTGGCGGTCCATCGCATGGGCGCCGGCGAGAAACTCGTCGAAGGCGCGCGCACCGATCGCCAGCACCACCGGCAGCCCGACCGCGCTCCACACCGAGTAGCGACCGCCGACCCAGTCCCAGAAGCCGAACACGTTGTCGTCGGCGACGCCAAAGGCACGCGCGGCGGCGACGTTGCTGCTCACCGCCACCAGGTGCTGTGCCAGCCGCTCGCGCGGCACGCCGCGCGCTTCGAGCCAGGCGCGCGCGCTGTGCGCGTTGAGCATCGTCTCCTGCGTCGTGAAGGTCTTGGAGGCGACGATCACGAGCGTGCGCTCGGCCTCGCCGACAGCGTCGATCTCGGCCAGCGTATCGGCGAGATGGCGGCCGTCGACGTTGGACACGAAGTGCAGGCGCAGATCGGCGCTGGCATAGGGACGCAGCGCCGCGGCGACCAACTGCGGCCCGAGGTCAGAGCCGCCGATGCCGATGTGCAGCAGGTGCCGGATCGGCTTGCCGTCGTGGCCGCGCCAGGCGCCGGTGCGCACGCGCTCGGCGAAGGCGGCGATGCGGCTGCGTACGGCGCAGGCTTCGGCGGCAGCGTCGTGCTCGCCGAGGCGCAGCGAGCTGCCGGCCGGCAGGCGCAGCGCGGTGTGCAGTGCCGCACGCTGCTCGGTCGTGTTGACGATCTCGCCGCGCAGCATGGCCTCGCGCTGCTCCTCGACCCGGCAGGCGCGCGCCAGCGCCAGCAGCGACTCGAGCGTGCGCCGGTCGATGCGCTGCTTCGAGTAGTCGAGCAGCACGCCGGCGGCTTCGCACGAAAACGTCGCGCAGCGGTCGCTATCGGCGGCAAAGAGCTCGCGCAGCGAAAGCGCGCCGGATGCCAGCCGCGCGAGTTCGGCCCATTGCGCGGTCGAGGAGACGAGGGGTGCCATGGCCCGGCAGGATAGCGGCAGCGCGGCAGCGGCGCCCGAACGCCTGCCGCCGATTCCGCCTGCGCGCGCTGCGGGGTTCAGACGGTTCATCGGCGAAGCGAGCTTGCTGCAACGCGACGAGATCGCGGCCTGCGACTGGTGCAGGTGCAGCATCGGGTCCCCAATGCGGGTGCCGACACCGCGCGCTCGCGCGTGATCGGCGTTGAAACGGGCGATCAACGCCAGCCTGTAAGGATGCTGTAAGACCCTCTGCCTACCTTCGCCCGTCCAAGTTCCACGACATTGCCGCCAAGAGGCAGGGGCGACGCGCATGGCCAACATCGAGTCCGTACTGCACGAGACCCGGGTCTTCAATCCGCCGGCTGCGCTGGTCGCGAACGCGGCGATCTCCGGCATGGACGCCTACCGCGAGCTGTGCGCGCAAGCGGAGCGCGACTTCACCGGCTTCTGGGCGCGCCTGGCGCGCGAGAACCTGGTCTGGCGCAAGCTCTTCACGCAGGTGCTCGACGAGAGCAATGCGCCGTTCTACCGCTGGTACGCCGACGGCCAGCTCAACGCCTCGTACAACTGCCTCGACGTGCAGCTCGAGCGCGGCCACGGCGACAAGACCGCGATCATCTTCGAGGCCGACGACGGCAAGGTCACGCGCACCTCCTACAAGGAGCTGCTGGCGCGCGTGTGCCAGCTCGCCAACGGCATCCGCGCGCTCGGCTACAAGAAGGGCGAGCGCGCGATCATCTACATGCCGATGTCGGTCGAGGCGGTGGTGGCGATGCAGGCCTGCGCGCGCCTGGGCATCACGCACTCGGTGGTGTTCGGCGGCTTTTCGGCCAAGAGCGTGCAGGAGCGCATCGTCGACGCCGGCGCCACGCTGGTGATCGCCGCCGACGAGCAGATGCGCGGTGGCAAGGCGATCGCGCTGAAACCTGCGATCGACGAAGCCTTCGCGCTCGGCGGCTGCGAAGGGGTGAAGAAGGTCATCGTCTACCGGCGCACCGGCGGCAAGATCAACTGGGTCGACGGCCGCGACCTCTGGCTGCACGACGTGATGTCGGGTCAGCCGACGACCTGCGAGCCCGAGTGGGTCGACGCCGAGCACCCGCTGTTCATCCTCTACACCTCGGGGTCGACCGGCAAGCCGAAGGGCGTCCAGCACTCGACCGGCGGCTATCTGCTGTGGGCGGCGCTGACGATGAAGTGGACCTTCGACATCAAGCCGTCGGACGTGTTTTGGTGCACGGCCGACGTCGGCTGGGTCACCGGCCACACCTACGTCTGCTACGGACCGCTCGCCACCGGCGCGACCGAAGTCATCTTCGAGGGCGTGCCCACCTATCCGGACGCGGGCCGCTTCTGGAAGATGTGCCAGGACCACAAGGTCAGCATCTTCTACACCGCGCCGACGGCGATCCGCTCGCTGATCAAAGCCAACGATGCCAATCCGGCCACGCACCCGAGCAAGTACGACTTAGGCAGCCTGCGCATCCTTGGCACGGTCGGCGAGCCGATCAATCCGGAAGCGTGGATGTGGTACTACACCCAGGTCGGCCAGAGCCGCTGCCCGGTGGTCGACACCTTCTGGCAGACCGAGACCGGCGGCCACATGATCACGCCGCTGCCGGGTGCGACACCGCTGGTGCCCGGCTCGTGCACGCTGCCACTGCCCGGGATCATGGCGGCGATCGTCGACGAGGCCGGCCAGGACGTGCCCAACGGCCAGGGCGGATTGCTGGTGGTCAAGCGGCCGTGGCCGGCGATGATCCGCACCATCTGGGGCGATCCGGATCGGTTCCGGAAGAGCTACTACCCGGCAGAACTCGGCGGCCGGCTGTATCTGGCCGGCGACGGCTCGATCCGCGACAAGGACAGCGGCTACTTCACGATCGTCGGCCGCATCGACGACGTGCTCAACGTCTCCGGCCATCGCATGGGGACGATGGAGATCGAGTCGGCTCTGGTGGCCAACCCGATGGTGGCCGAAGCGGCAGTGGTCGGCCGCCCGGACGAAACCACCGGCGAGGCGATCTGTGCCTTCGTCGTGCTCAAGCAGTCGCGGCCGACCGGCGACGAGGCCACGCGCATCGCCAAGGAGCTGCGCGACTGGGTGGCGAAGGAGATCGGCCCGATCGCCAAGCCGAAGGACATCCGCTTCGGCGACAACCTGCCGAAGACGCGCAGCGGCAAGATCATGCGCCGCCTGCTGCGCGCGATCGCCAAGGGCGAAGCGATCACGCAGGACGTCTCGACGCTGGAAAACCCCGCGATTCTGGAACAGCTCAAGGTCGCGCAATGACTGGCGGGGTTTCGTTGGAGGCTAACGTGAGCGCAGCGAACGTTAAGCGAGCGCAAGCGAGCGGCCGGAAACAAAACCCCGCGATTCTGGAACAGCTCAAGGTCGCGCAATGACCGGCGGGGTTTCGTTGGAGGCTAACGTGAGCGCAGCGAACGGCCGGAAACAAAACCCCGCGATTCTGGAACAGCTCAAGGTCGCGCAATGACTGGCGGGGTTTCGTTGGAGGCTAACGTGAGCGCAGCGAACGTTAAGCGAGCGCAAGCGAGCGGCCGGAAACAAAACCCGGCGATCCTGGAGCAGCTGAAGGTGGCGCAGTAGAGCGTCGGTCAAGGCGCGGTCGACGGCGCCGCCGGCGGCCGTCGCAAGTGCGGAAGGAAGGAGTCCCGGCCCGATGGCGATGTTCCTGCTCGTGTTGCAGACGCTGATCCTGGTGGCGGGGTTGTCGCTGCTGGGTCAGTTCATCGTCGGCATCCTCAACTGGCGGCGCCGGCACGAGAACTTCGTCTATCAGTTGTTCGGCATCCTGACCAAACCGGTCGTGGCCGCGGTGCGCGTGATCACGCCACGCGTCGTTCTCGACCAGCACGTGCCGGCGGTGGCCTTCCTGTTGCTGCTGATCGGCTACTTCGCCGTTGGCCTGTGGCACCGCGACGTGTGCATGGACAACCCGGCGGCCGCCGGCTGTGAACGCTGGGCCGCGGCCTGGCAGGCGGCGCCGCGATGAGCGTCGACCGCTTCCTGAGCAAGCAATGGCTGCGCGCCACCGCGTCGGCGGCGCTGCTGATCGGCATGAAGCGCCACGCGCTCGAGGCCTACGAGCAGATCGTCGCCGCCGATCCGCGCGACGTCGCGGCGCGTGCCACGGTCGGCAACATGCGCATGGAGCAGGGTGACGCGATCGGAGCGATCGATGCCTTCCTCAAGTTGACCGAGGTCGCGCCCGATCACGCCGACACCTGGTTCAACCTCGGCTTCATTTACGAGCAGCGCGACGAGCAGGCGCCGGCCGAGCGCTGCTTCCGTCGTGCGCTCGAGCTCGATGCCAGCCTCGACCGCGCCTGGTACGGCCTGGCGCTGGTGCTGATCCGCACCGGCCGCCTGAGCGAGGCGGTGGCGGCGCTCAAGCACAACATCAAGCTGCAGCCTTTTTCGCCCTACGGCTACTACCAGTTGGCGATGACCTACCACCATCTCGGCGACAGTGGCGACGCCTGGCGCACCTACGAAGAATTGAAGAAGTTCGAGCCGCGCTACGCGGCAACCCTGAAGCGCGACCTCGAGCAGACCCGGCGCCAGTCGCGCGCCGACGCTTCCCAACCGTCCGCTGCGACATCAACCGAGGAGACAAGCCAAGCAGGCACCTAGCAGGAGAGTAGTGACACCAAGGAGATCTTCGGAGGAAACATGCAACTGACCGAAAAGCACACCGAGTATTGGCGCAAGAACCTGAATCTGACCGTGATTCTGCTGGTGATCTGGTTCGTGTCGACCTTCGTCATGGGGTTCTTCGCGCGCGAGCTGGCGACGATCATGATCTTCGGCTGGCCGCTGTCGTTCTACATGGCGGCACAGGGCTCGATGATCATCTACCTGCTGATCATCTGGTACTACGCGAGGACGATGAAGAAGCTCGACGATGAGTTCGGCGTTGCCGAGGGAGACGAATGATGAGCACCCAAGTCAGCTCGAACCGCGCGTTCTACAACCAGCTCAAGAAGTACTACACGTACTACACGGGCGGCTTCCTGGTGTTCCTGGTCGCGCTGGCGATCCTGGAGCAGCTCGGCATGCCGCGCGTGTGGATCGGCTACACGTTCCTGTTCGCCACGATCGCGCTCTATGCCGGCATCGGCATCATGAGCCGCACCGCCGACGTGGCCGAGTACTACGTGGCCGGACGCCGCGTGCCGGCGCTGTTCAACGGCATGGCCACCGGCTCGGACTGGATGTCGGCCGCCTCGTTCATCGGCATGGCCGGCGCCCTGTATCTGCAGGGCTTCGACGGGCTGGCGTTCATCCTAGGCTGGACCGGCGGCTACTGCCTGGTGGCGTTCCTGATCGCGCCATATTTGCGCAAGTTCGGCCAGTTCACGATCCCGGACTTCCTCGGCGCGCGCTACGGCGGCAACGCGGCACGCTTCGTCGGCGTTCTGGTGGCGATCCTGGTGTCGTTCGTCTACGTTGTGGCGCAGATCGTCGGTGTCGGCCTGATCACCTCGCGCTTCACCGGCGTGGCCTTCGAGGTCGGCGTGTTCCTGGGTCTGGCGGGCATTCTCGTGTGCTCGTTCCTGGGCGGCATGCGCGCGGTGACCTGGACCCAAGTGGCGCAGTACATCATTCTCATCATCGCCTACATGATTCCGGTCGTCTGGCTGTCGGTCAAGCACACCGGCATTCCGCTGCCGCAGTTCGTTTACGGCTCGGTGCTGGTGAAGGTCGGTGAGCGCGAGAAGCAGTTGGTCGCCGACCCGAAGGAAAAGGAGGTGCGCGACATCTTCCGCCAGCGCGCCGCCGATGCCAAGGCGCGCGTCGACGGTCTGCCGGGCACCTGGGTCGAGGGTCGTGCCGCGGCCGAACGTCGCGTCGCCGAACTGAAGGCGGCCAACGCGCCGATGGCCGACCAGAGAGCGGCGGAAAAGGCGCTCGCCGACTTCCCGCGGACCGAGGCCGACGCACGCCGCATCTGGAGCGGGCAGGTGACGAGCAACAACGCGCGCGCAGCGCCGCCGTTGCCGCACGGCGAGCCCTTCTACTCGGCGCACACCGATCCGGCCAAGGCCGATGCCGAGCGCGACCGCAAGCGCAAGAACTTCCTGGCGCTGATGCTGTGCCTGATGGTGGGCACCGCGTCGCTGCCGCACATCCTGATGCGCTACTACACGACGCCCTCGGTGCAGGAGGCACGCAAGTCGGTGTTCTGGTCGCTGTTCTGCATCTTCCTGCTGTACTTCTCGGCGCCGGCGCTGGCGGTGCTGGTGAAGTTCGACATCTACACCTTGATCGTCGGCAAGAACTTCGCCGACCTTCCGGGGTGGGTGGCGGCCTGGCAGAAGGTCGATCCGCGATTGTTGTCGATCAGCGACATCAACAAGGACGGCGTCGTGCAACTGGCCGAGATCGTTCTCGGGCAGGACATCATCGTTCTGGCCACGCCGGAGATCGCCGGCCTGCCCTACGTCATCTCGGGCCTGGTGGCTGCCGGCGGACTGGCCGCGGCGCTGTCCACCGCCGACGGCCTGCTGCTGACGGTGGCCAACGCGCTGTCGCACGACCTCTACTACAAGATGATCAACCCGAACGCCTCGACCCAGAAGCGGATCATGATTTCCAAGATCCTGCTGCTGGTGGTCGCAATACTCGCCGCCTACACGGCGGCGGCGGCGCCGGCTGACATCTTGTTCCTGGTGGCGGCGGCGTTCTCGCTGGCGGCGGCCGGTTTCTTCGCGCCGCTGGTGCTGGGCGTGTTCTGGAAGCGGGCCAACAAGTACGGCGCCATCTCGGCGATGATCGTCGGCGTGTCGCTGACCTTCTACTACCAGGCGACCACCCAGGTCTGGCTGCGCGGCGTCTTCGGCGTGACCACGCCGGTGGCGGAAATGACCTGGTGGGACATTGCGCCGATCTCGGCCGGCATTTTCGGCATGCCGGCGGCAATCATCACCATGGTCGTGGTGTCGCTGCTGACCCCGGCGCCGGACAAGCAGACGCAGGAGTTCGTCGAGCACGTGCGTTACCCGAGCCTCAAGGGTGACACCGTGGTTACGCTCGGCACCTGAGTCGTAGCGTTCTGAAGCAACGAGGGCCCGCGGCGCAAGCCGCGGGCCCTTTTCTATGAGGTCGATCGCTCGGCATCAACGGCGGCGCGCAGCCGCGCCGCGCTCGATCACGGCGACGATCGCCGCCGCCTCGGCCAGCGCGATCACGGCCCAGAAGCTCAGTTCGAGCAGGATCAGCGGCCAAGGCTCGCCGAACAGGTTAAATGGCGTGAAGAACTCCCAGAACGCGAAGCAGACGACGAGCAGCAGCGCGGCGAGCCGCCAGATGCGCGGCCAGACACCGGCGGGCCAGCCGACGGTGCAGGAGCGGTAGACGAAGGCGTGGGCGACGCCGAAGGCGAGCAGCCCGAGCACGATCGGCAACGCGTTGGCGACCACCATCGGCAGCGGCTGCAACTCGGTCCACACCGCAACGAGCTTCGGGCTTTGCATCGGCGAGCGGATCAGGATGCCGTCGCCGTGCCAACCGAAGCCGATCGCGCGAAAGGTGGCCAGCATCGCCAGGTTCATCGCCAGCCCGCCGGCCAGCCCGGCGATGATCGTGCGCGCGGTGCTCGCACGCTGCGCAGCGTGCACGACAGGCACATCGCCAGATGCTCGCGTGCGATCGACGCCATCTCGGGCTGGCCGCACAGCGAGCGCGACTCGGCAACGAAGCTCTCGTCTTCCACCGCCAGCTCGCGCGCCTCGAGCAGCACCGTCTCGCGCCAGGTGGCGTGCCGGCGCAGGTGGTCGATCGCCAGCCGCGAGCCGACCTTGAACAGCCAAGCGCGCACTTCCTGCGGCGTCGCCGGCGCTTCGGCCTGCGCGAGCAGCCGCTCGATCGCGTCGTGCACCAGTTCCTCGGCCACCTCGGGCCGGACGACGAGCCGCGTCAGATAGCTCTTCAGGTCGCGCCGCGACGTGGCGTAGGCGGCTTCGAGGGCATCGTTGCGCAGGAGGTTCATCGTCATGCCCTTCATGTCTTCATGCACCGGCCGCCTGCGGTCACGACACGACCGCACCGGCGCAGACGTTGATCACCTGGCCGGTGATGCCGCCGGCGGCGAAGACCAGCGCTGTCTTGCCCTCGAGCATCATGATGACCTCCGTTGTCGCGGCCTGGGATGACAGCGCTACAACGGCTGGGGCGCGGCAAACGGATGGGCACGCGGTGCGGCCGCGTCGCAGGCGTGGGCGCCGCAGCCCATCGGACACGGTGCCTGGGGATCGAGATCAGGAAGGAGCTGCGTGCTCTTGGGCTGGCGCAACAAGCGGCGGCCAAGGGCCGCGCTCACAGACGCGGACCGCGCTTGCGTTGTTGCGGCCAGAAGGCCAGAACTACGAGCTTCCCGGGGCGAACGTCGTAGTAGATGTGGCGATGAATCCGAGCAAGGCCCCAACGGCGGAGGTTGGGGTATCGCGCCGACTCGCACTTGCTCCCGATGCCGGGCTCAAAGGCGAGCAAGTCCTTTGCCGCCTCGAAGTCGTCGGCAACAGCTCCCGGAGCCGCGGGTCGATTCTTCTCCCACCACGCCGCCGCGCGCTCGATCTGTGCGGCGGCACGCTTCGTCACGTCCACCTGTAGCACGGTGGCTACTTCGGCTGCCGAAGACGTTGCAGCAGTTCGTCGGCGGTGATCGTTTCGCCGCGGTCGGCCTCGGCGAGGGACTCGATGAGTTCGGCCTCGAGATCGCGCGGGACTTCGAACGTGTCCCCTGACTCCTTGGCAAGAACCGTGACCAAGGTTCCTTCGGGGAACGGCCTGCCTTCCAGGACGACCTTCCCGCCTACAACGGTACCGGTGGCGAGCTTCATGGCGGCGAATGTTATACCCAGGCGGCTGCACGGCTGGTGCGAAGCAAGCGAGAGGCGGGCTGCGGATGCGCTGCGCAACTGAGGGCGGTCGCCGCGCCGGCCTAAACTGCGCGATTCGATGCGCCGCCAGCCGCGGCTGCGCACTTGGCTACTGTTGGCGATCGAACCGCCGTCCGTTCATGAGCCGCTGACTTGAAGATGCCGCCCGAGTCGAACCCCGCGTCGCGCCAGCCTGCGCCAGGCGCGAAGCCCGCTACCGTCGGCTTGGTCTCGCTCGGCTGCCCGAAGGCGCTGGTCGACTCCGAGAGAATCGTCACCCGACTGCGCGCCGAGGGCTATGCGCTTAGCGGCAGCTACGAGGGCGCGGATCTGGTGATCGTCAACACCTGCGGCTTCATCGACAGCGCGGTGCAGGAGTCGCTCGACGCGATCGGCGAGGCGCTCACCGCCAACGGCAAGGTGATCGTCACCGGCTGCCTGGGCGCGAAAAGCGAGCGCGGCGAGAACCTCGTCGCCAAGGTGCACCCGAAGGTGCTCGCCGTCACCGGCCCGCAGGCGATGGAGGAAGTGATCGGGCACGTGCACGCGCATCTGCCCAGGCCGCATGACCCCTTCGCCGACCTGGTGCCGCCGGCCGGCATCAAGCTCACGCCGCGCCACTACGCCTACCTGAAGATCTCGGAAGGCTGCAATCACGGCTGCAGCTTCTGCATTATTCCGTCGATGCGCGGTCGCCTGGTGAGCCGGCCGATCGGCGAAGTGCTGCGCGAAGCCGAGCGGCTGTTCCAGCAGGGAGTCAGGGAACTGCTGGTGGTGTCGCAGGACACCGGCGCCTACGGCGTCGACCGGCGCTACAAGCTCGACTTCGCCGGCGGTCGCGCGGTGAAGACGCGCCTGTTCGAGCTCGTGCGCGAGCTTGGGGCGCTGGCCGCCGCGCATGGCGCCTGGGTGCGCCTGCACTACGTCTATCCGTACCCGCACGTCGACGAGATCGTCGCCCTGATGGCGCCGGCGGCAGGCGCGGCCGGCGTGCTGCCCTACCTCGACGTGCCGTTGCAGCACGCGCATCCCGAGGTGCTCCGGCGCATGAAACGGCCCGCGGGCGGCGAGAAGAACATCGAGCGCATCCGCGCCTGGCGCGCGCTCTGCCCGCAGCTCACGCTGCGCTCGACCTTCATCGCCGGCTTTCCCGGCGAGACCGAGGCGCAGTTCGAAACGCTGCTGGACTTCCTGCGCGAGGCGCAGTTGGACCGCGTCGGCTGCTTCGCCTATTCGCCGGTGGACGGCGCCGGCGCCAACGCGCTCGACGGCGCGCTGCCTGACGAAGTGCGCGCGGCGCGCCGCGCGCGCCTGATGCTGGCGCAGGCCGAGATCTCGCGCGCGCGCCTGGAGCGCAAGGTGGGCAGCGTGCAGCGGGTGCTGATCGACGAGGTGGCCGGCGCACGCAACGCGGTCGGCCGTTCGGCGGCCGACGCGCCGGAGATCGACGGCGTGGTACGCGTGCAGCGGCCGGCGCGCGTGCGGCGCGAGCTGCGGGTGGGCGAGTTCGTCGACGTGCGCATCGTCGCTGCCGACGAGCACGACCTGACCGGCACCGTGGTCTGACGGCACGCGGGCCGCTCAGCACATTCCGCAGCGGGCGCTGGCCCGCGCCGCATCGGTGCGGTCGAGAGCGGCAGGCGGCCGCTGTCGCGCTGGCCGACGGCGCGGTCATGATGCCCGCCCGCGCAGCCGGCTTGATCCAGATCGTGCGCGCGCGGGTGCCGGTGCTAGGCTCCCCGCCAACCGGGCCGGCGCCTGCGCGCTCGGCGAGCTTCATCTCTCGAGGAGACCATCATGAGCAGGGAAGTCGTCGTCGTCAGTGGCGTGCGTACCGCCGTCGGCACCTTCGGCGGCAGCCTCAAGGACATGGCGCCGACCGCGCTCGGCGCGCTGGTGGTGCGCGAGGCGATGGCGCGCGCTCGCGTTGCCGGCGAGGAGGTCGGTCACGTGGTCTTCGGCAACGTCGTGCACACCGAGCCGCGCGACATGTACCTGGCGCGCGTGGCGGCGCTCGACGGCGGTGTGGCGCACGGCACGCCGTGCCTGACGCTGAACCGCCTGTGCGGCAGCGGCTTGCAGGCGGTGGTCTCGGCCGCCAACGTGATCGCGCTCGGCGACGCCGACATTGCCATCGGCGCCGGCGCCGAGAGCATGTCGCGCGCGCCCTATGCGATGCCGACCGCGCGCTTCGGCCAGCGCATGGGCGACGCCAAGATCGTCGACATGATGGTGGCGGCGCTGCACGACCCGTTCCACAACGTCCACATGGGCGTGACCGCCGAGAACGTCGCCGCCAAGTGGGGCATCACGCGCCAGATGCAGGACGAGCTTGCCGTCGAAAGCCACCGGCGCGCGGCGCGCGCCACCGCCGAGGGCCGCTTCAAGAGCCAGATCGTGCCGGTGACGATCAAGGGCAAGAAGGGCGACACGGTGTTCGACAGCGACGAACACTTCCGCGCCGATGCAAGCCTCGAAGACATGGCCAAGCTCAAGCCGGTGTTCCAGAAGGACAACGGCACGGTCACCGCCGGCAACGCCTCCGGCATCAACGACGGCGCCGCGGCGATGGTGCTGATGGAGCGCGGCGTGGCCGAGCGTCGCGGCGTCGCTCCGCTCGGCCGACTGCTCGCCTACGGCTACGCCGGCGTCGATCCGAAGTACATGGGCATCGGACCGGTGCCGGCCTCGCGGCAGGCGCTGGCGCGCGCCGGGCTATCGATCGGCGACATGGACGTGATCGAATCCAACGAAGCCTTCGCCGCCCAGGCCTGCGCGGTGATGAAGGATCTCGGCGCCGACCCCGCCAAGGTCAACCCCAACGGCTCCGGCATCTCGCTCGGTCATCCGATCGGCGCCACCGGCACGATCATCGCCCTCAAGGCGCTGTACGAACTGCAGCGCATCGGCGGCCGCTACGCGCTGGTGACGATGTGCATCGGCGGCGGCCAGGGAATCGCCGCGGTGTTCGAGCGCGCGTAGCGGGTGGCGATGGTGGGCGCCCGGCTGCGGACTAATGAAAGTCCCGGCTCGCCACCTCCAGTCCACCCAGCAACGCCGAGTGATCCACCAGCCGCTGCGCGATCAGGTGCACGACCGGCGTGTCCTTGGCCTCGATCCGCTCGACGTGGCCGTAGACGGTCAGCAGCGTCGAGCCCAGCAGTTCGCGCCGGTACTTGTCGGCCACGCCTGACCACACCACGACGTTGACCACGCCGGTCTCGTCCTCGATCGTCACGAAGGTGACGCCACTGGCGGTGCCCGGGCGCTGGCGGCAGGTGACGATGCCGGTGGTGCGCACGCGCTGGCGCGGCCGGGCGGCGAAGACGTCGGCGGCGGTGCAAAGGCGCATCGCGTCGAAGCGGCTGCGCAGCAGCGCCAGCGGATGGCGGCGCAGGGTGAGTGCGGTGTGCTCGTAGTCGGCGACGATGTCCTGGCCTTCGGTCGGCGCCAGCAGATCGACCTTCGCTTCGCGCGCCGGCGCGGCCGCGGTCAGCGGCGCGCTGCGCGGCGCGTCGGGATCGAGGCCGAGTGTCGCCCACAGCGCCTGGCGGCGGTGCCCGGTCAGCGGCACCAGCGCATCGCCTGATGCCAGCCGCGAGATCTCCTGGCGATTGAGCCGCGCGCGCAGCGCCAGGTCGGCGACGCTGTCGAACGGCCGGTCGCGGCGCGCGGCCTCGAGGCGCAGGCCGGCGTCCTCGTTGAAACCGTTGATCAGCGCCAGCCCGAGGCGCAGCGCCGGCCGCTGCGGGTCCTTCGACGACGGCTCCAGCGTGCAATGCCAGCGGCTTGCGGTGACTTCGATCGGCCTGACTTCAACGCCATGGTTCAGCGCGTCGCGAACGATCTGCGCCGGCGCGTAGAAGCCCAGCGGTTGCGAGTCGAGCAGCGCGGCGCAGAAGGCGGCCGGCTCGTGGCACTTGAGCCACGACGAAACGTAGACCAGCAGCGCGAAGCTCGCCGCGTGGCTCTCGGGAAAGCCGTACTCGCCGAAGCCCTGGATCTGGCGGTAGATCTGCTCGGCGTACTCGCTCGTGTAGCCGCGCGCCAGCATGCCGTTGATGAGTTTCTCGCGGAACGGGCCGATGCCGCCCTTGCGCTTCCACGCCGCCATCGCGCGCCGCAGGCGGTCGGCCTCGCCCGGCGTGAAGCCGGCCGCGACCACCGCGAGCTGCATCACCTGCTCCTGGAAGATCGACACGCCGAGCGTGCGCTCGAGCACGCCGCGCACCGCCTGCGACGGGTAGCTGACCGGTTCCAGTCCCTGCCGCCGCTTCAGGTACGGATGCACCATGCCGCCTTGAATGGGGCCGGGGCGAACGATCGCGGTCTCGATCACCAGGTCGTAGAAAGTGCGCGGCCGCAGCCGCGGCAGCATGTTCATCTGCGCCCGGCTTTCCACCTGGAACACGCCGAGCGAATCGCCCCTGCACAGCATGTCGTAGACCGCCGGATCCTCGGCCGGGATGTCCTGCAGCCGCACCCGAAAATCGGGGTCAGATTCCAATTTCCGGCGCAGCGCCTGCGGCGACGAAGGACAGACGTCGCGGAAATCGGAATCTGACCCCGATTTTCTGTAGAAGCGGTTGATGTGGTCGAGCGCGCGGCGCACGCAGGTGAGCATGCCGAGCGCGAGCACGTCGATCTTCAGCAGGCCCAGGGCGTCGAGGTCGTCCTTGTCCCACTGGATCACGGTGCGCTCGGCCATTGCGGCGTTTTCGATCGGCACCAGTCGGTCGAGCCGGTCGCGAGCGATCACGAAGCCGCCGCTGTGTTGCGACAGGTGGCGCGGAAAACCGATCAGCTCCTGCGCCAGTTCCGCCACCTGCGCGATCACCGGGTTGTCGGGATCGAAGCCGGCCTCGGCGAGCCGCTCGGGCTTGATGCGGCGGCCGTCCCACCACGCCATGGTCTTCGCCATCTTGTCGACCTGGTCGAGCGACAGCCCCAACGCTCGGCCTACATCGCGCAGCGCGCCCCGTGGCCGGTAGGTGTGCAGCGCGGCCGTGAGCGCGGCGCGATGCCGGCCGTACTTGGCGTAGATGTACTGCATCACCTCCTCGCGCCGCTGGTGCTCGAAGTCGACGTCGATGTCCGGCGGCTCGTTGCGTTCCTTGCTGATGAAGCGCTCGAACAGCACGTTCATGCGCGCCGGATCGACCTCGGTGATGCCGAGGCAGTAGCACACGGCCGAGTTGGCCGCCGAACCGCGCCCCTGGCACAAGATCCCCTGCGAGCGCGCAAAGCGCACGATGTCGTAGACGGTGAGGAAGTAGGGCTCGTAGGCGAGATCGGCGATCAGCGCCAGTTCGTGCTCGACCGTGCGGCGCACCTTGTCGGGCATGCCCTGCGGGTAGCGGCGCTGCGCTTCCGCGTAGGTGGCCTTGCGCAGCCAGGTGGCGGGGGTCTCGCCCGGCGGCACGATTTCTTCCGGGTACTCGTAGCGCAGTTGGTCGAGCGAGAAGCTGCAGCGCTGCGCGATGGCCAAGGTCTCGGCCAGCAGTTCGGGCGGATAGATGCGCGCCAGCCGGTACAGCGGCCGCAGGTAGCGTTCGGCGTTGGGCGCCAGGCGCGTGCCGGCCTGCGCCAGCGGCACGCGGTGCCGCACGGCGGCGAGCACGTCGGCCAACCGCTTGCGGCGGCGCACGTGCATGTGCACGTCGCCGCAGGCTGCCAGCCGCAGCGCGCTGTGCCGCGCCGCCTCATGCAGCGCCTGCAGATGCGCGGCGTCGTCGCCGTCGCGCAGCAGCTCGCAGGCGATCCACGCGCGACCCGGCGCCACCTCGCGCAGCCAGCCGGCGTCGCGCGCCAGCGCCGCGGCGCCGTCGGGCTTCACGGCGATGCCGCGCGCCGGCAGCAGCAGCGCCAGGCAGTCGTCGAGCAGCGGCAGGTGGGCCTCGAGGTCGGCGCGCGTCAGCCGGTAGCTGCCCTTGACCGCCTGCCGGCGCGCCAGCGTGACGAGCTGGCTCAGGTTGCCGTAGCCGGCGCGCGTGGCCGCCAGCAGCACGAGCGCGGGCCCGTCGGCGAGCCGGATCTCGGTGCCGTGGATCAGCCGCAAGCCTTGCGCGGCGCGGTCGCGCTCGATCGTTTCCTGCAACGCCAGGTGCGCGCGCGCCGAGCCGGCGAACGAGCACTCGTCGGTGATCGCCAGCCCGGTGTAGCCGAGCGCGAGCGCGCGCTCGACCAACTCCTGCGGGTGCGAGGCGCCGCGCAGGAACGTGAAGTTCGACACGCAGTGCAACTCGGCGTAGGCGGGCGGCATCACGGCGGCGCAGCGGATCCGGCAGTTGGCAAGGCGGGCGATCGGACCGACGCGGCGGCGGGCGGCGCATGCCGCTGAAGCGGACGAAACCCCGCACTCAATGGACGTGCGCCTGCTCCGTCCGTAAGCTGTAATGGCAGTAGCGGATGCGCTCGCGCAACTGGTCAAGCAGCCGCGGCGAGCGCAGCGGTGGCAAGGTGCCGGTTATCATGGGTGTGCATACTGTAAGCGCATACAGTAACAGCCTGTCAAGCCGCGCCGCGCAACGAGCTCCAGCGATCGGCCGAATCCGGTTACACGGAGTCCGGATGCGGATAAATCGAAAAACTGCCGTGAGCAAACAAGTTAGCCGGACATGGAGGCAGCATCTCGCGTGACTGAAGAGGAGCGAATCGCCATCGTCGACCTGGCCGACGACCTTCAGGTCCGCAAGCAGCGGATCTTCAAGATCCTGCCACGCCTGGGCATTCGCCCCACGCAACGCCGCGAGGCAAGTCGCGGCAACCAGAACGTTGCCACGGTGAACCAAGCTGAGGCGGCGGCCATCCGCTCCGAGATCGAGAGGTCATCCGAGTCGCCGAGTGGCAGTAATGCCAAGGCGGGCACTCTGGCGGCGTTCTCGTCGGACGATGTCGGCTTCTTCTACCTGATCCAGCTTGAGCCTGACCACGACTCCGGGCGCTTCAAGGTGGGCTTCACGATGGATCTCGACGGCCGACTCCAAAAGCACCGTTGTTCGGCGCCGTTCGCTCGGTACGTCGCGTCATGGCCATGTAGGCGCGTCTGGGAGCGGGCAGCAATCGACTGCGTCACAACCGGCTGCGACCAGCTGCACACGGAGGTCTTTCGAGCCGCGTCCATGGACCAGGTGTCTGCCCGCGCAAAGGCATTCTTCACCATGATGCCGGGCTTGGAAGCAGAGGTGGCGGATGTCGAACAAGCCGACTCCGAGAACGCGGCCGGCTAACAACAGCATGCAGCGGACGGCGCTGGGCGCCGCCGCTGATGCTGAGCGTTAGACCCTCATGAGAAGTCGCTATGGCCGTCGATGACTCGGAGCTTCCTCTTGGCCAGAAGCTTAGGCAGCTTTGGCGACGTGTCAGCGAAGCGCGTGACTGGGCCACGCAACAACGATTCATGGAGGAGGCACATCGTATCGAGCAGATTGTCGTTTCTCGCAATGTCACGGGCATCGTACACGAGAAGGCTGGGCACATCGCGGAAGCTGTGGAACTGTATGAGGCGAACGTTGCAGATCGCTTCGATGGTAGCCACCCGTACGAGCGCCTGCGTGTGATCTATACACGCGAGGGAAAGCTTGAGGACGCTATTCGCGTCTGCGAGGCGTACATTCGGTTTGGACAAGAGAGAGATGTTGATGGCAAAGCGAAATATCAGAAGACCATCGAGAAGCTCAGGCGGAAAATGTCGGACCGGGTCTAACCCCGTGGCGGTGAGCGACGCATTTTGCCCGGCGCTCGACGCGCCTACGCCCAGAGTGTCACACCGCGAGCGTTAGCCATCATGAGCGCATCACCCAGCATTCACGAGTTGCGAACGTTGTCCGATGAGGAGCTTATCCGGCGTCACGACAGCGAAGCGACTCACACCCTCGTTGGAACCCAGTACTACCTGGATGAACTTCATCGGCGAGCGCAGGAGCGGCAAACGATTACGGTGGTTCGGTACACGAAGTACATCTTTTGGCTTACTGTCGCCGTAGGTGTCTTGACCGCGACCAATGTTTGGCTGGTAGTCAACGGACCATGACGGCTAACCTGGGAGTGGTGCGGACGTGGGGGACGCGCCGGAGGGCGTTGAACGCCTGCGCCGCACGCCGCACACCTCCACGTTTTGCGTCCTGACAGCGGTCGTTCCCGCTCATGAACTTCGACTGGGACCCGAAGAAGGCGGAGTTGAACCGTCGCAAACACGGCGTATCGTTTGACGAGGCGGCGACGGTTTTTCTCGATCCGATGGCTGTGTCAGGCCCGGATCCGGAGCACTCGATCGGCGAGGACCGGTACATCACCTTCGGGTTTTCGAGTTTGGGCCGGCTGCTTGCGGTTTGCCACACATACCGACCAGGGGCGATTCGAATCATCAGTGCGCGCCGCGCGGCGCGCGGCGAAAGGAAGATGTATGAAGAAGGCTAAGGACGAAATTCGGCAGGAGTACAGGCGATCAGACTTTACGAAGCTCGAGCGGGGGAAGTTCTATGCGGAAGTGGTCAAGGGGACATCTGTTGCACTTCTTGATCCCGTGATCGCGAAAGCGTTTCCGACGTCAGAGGCAGTAAACGAGGCTCTGTTCGGTTTGCTTGCCGTAGCCGAGAGAACGGCACGCATAACGCGTCGTTCCAGCGGACGCGCAAAACCACGCCGCCGAACATGACGTTAGGCCGCGTTACACACCCCGCGTGGAGACTTCGCTTCGCTTGGCCAGCGCGGCAGATGCAGAGACGATCGCCGCGCTTGCGATTCAGGTGTTCCTTGACACCTACGCCACCGAAGGAGTGCGCCCGGATCTGGCCGCTGAGGCCTTCGAGCAGTACGGAGTCAACGCCTTCCGCGCGAGGTTCGGTGAGGCGCAGCGAAGTTTCGTCGTCGCTGAACGTGGCGCGGCCCTTGTTGGGTTCGCGGAGGTACTGCTGCGCTCTACTCCGGTCCCGAACTCGGCCCTGATCGGCGCGGAATTGATGCGGCTGTATGTTCAGCCCGGAGCGCAGAAACATGGCATCGGCCGCGCACTGCTGGAGCGCGTCGAAGGACTGGCCGCAGAAAGCGGCCTGTCCGCGTTGTGGTTCACGGTCTGGGAACACAATACGGGAGCCCTGGCGTTCTACGCCAAGCAAGGCTACGTGGTTGTCGGCGCGACGAACTACGCTTTTCGAGGACAACGCTACGCCAATTGCGTGCTTGCCAAGCAGCTCGCGGCGAGCGCCAGCGGGGCCTAACTGGGCCGCACGTTCCAGGCGACGGCGGCGGAATCCTCGACACGTCGCTCGCGTTGCGAAAAGTAGCGTCGCCGCCCGATGGCACGGGCGCGGGTCTGCTGCACAATCGCCGGCGCGCTTGCCTTGGCGCGGCGACGCAACCCCGACGGTGTGCGTGGCGGTCGCGGCGCCCCAGGCGGCGCCGGAGCCTCTTCGAGCGCGCGGTTCACGGAGCCGATGAACGACTACCGAGCCTTGCTGCTGACCGACGTCGTCGACAGTACCAAGCTGGCCGAGCGGCTCGGCAACAGCGCGATGGCCGAGGTCTGGGCGGCGCACGACCGCGTCGCGCGCGACCTGCTGCGAGGCACCGGCGGTCGCGAGATCGACAAGACCGACGGCATGCTGCTGATGTTCGATCACGCGGTCGACGCGGTCGACTACGCGCTGGCCTATCAGGCGGGTCTGGCGTCGCTGCCGATGCCGCTGTCGGCGCGTGCCGGAGTGCACGTCGGACCGGTGATCCTGCGCGAGAACAGCGCCGCCGACGTGGCGCTCGGCGCCAAGCCGCTCGAAGTCGAGGGACTGGCCAAGCCGATCGCGGCGCGCGTGATGGCGCTGGCGCGCGGCGGACAGGTGCTGCTGACGGCGGCCGCGCGCGAGGCGCTCGGCAAGACGCGGCTGCGTGTGGTCTGCCACGGCCACTGGACGATGAAGGGCCTGGCCGAGCCGATCGAGGTGTTCGAGGCCGGCGCCTACGAGTCGGAGTTCGCGCCGCCGGTCGCGGGCGAGAAGGCGCGGCGCGTGGTGCGCAGCGGCGAGCGCTGGGTCGACGTCGACGACCTGCCCGGCAACCTGCCGCAGCAGGCGACGCGCTTCATCGGCCGCGAGCGCGAAGTGCGCGAGATCAAGGAGCTGCTCGGCAACACGCGGCTGGTGACCCTGGCCGGCATGGGCGGGCTCGGCAAGACGCGGCTGGCGCTGCAGGTGGGGGTCGAACTGCGCCACCGCTACCCTGACGGCACCTGGTTCGTCGACCTGGCGGGGGTGCGCGATCCAGCCCTCGTGACCGGCGAGGCGGCGCAGGCGCTGGGCGTGCGCGAGGAGCCGGACCGGCCGCTGATCCAGACCGTGTGCACGTTCCTGCGTTCGCGCACGGCGCTGCTGATCCTCGACAACTGCGAGCATCTGCTCGCCGCGAGCGCGCAGTTGGCCGCGGCGGTGGTGCGCGCCGCGCCGGGCGTGACGCTCCTGGCCACGAGCCGCGAGCCGATGCACGCGGCCGGCGAGCAGGTGTACCCGGTGCTGCCGCTGCCGCTGCCGGCGCGCGACGCGACGCTCGAGATGCTGCTGCAAACGACGGCGGTGCGGCTGTTCGTCGACCGCGTGAAGCTGCAGAAGCCGTCGTTCGAGCTGACCGAGCGCGAAGCGCCGGCGGTGGCCGAGCTGGTGGCCCGGCTCGAGGGCATTCCGCTGGCGATGGAGCTGGCGGCGGCGCGCGTGCGCGCACTTTCGGTGGCCGACATCAACGCCCGGCTCTCCGATCGCTACAAGCTGCTGACCGCGGGCGGCCGCGTCGCGCTCGAACGCCAGCAGACGCTGCGCGCGCTGGTCGACTGGTCGTTCGATCTGCTAGATGAGCTCGAGCAACTACTGCTGCAGCGGCTGGCGGTGTTCGCCGGCGGCTTCGACCTGGCCGCGGCGGAGAGCGTCTGCGGCGCCGATCCGCTGGCGGCCGACGAGGTGCTCGATCGGCTCGGCTCGCTGGTCGAGAAGTCGCTCGTGATGCTCGACGAAAGCACCTCGCCCACGCGCTATCGGATGCTGGAGACGATTCGCGATTACGCGCGCGAGAAGCTCGAGCGCTCGGGGCAGCGGCCAGCGATGGAAAAGCGCCATTGCGAGTACTACTTCGCGCTTGCCAAGTCGCTGCGCGACGGACTGAACGGCGCCGGCCAGGCCGACTGGATCCGCTGCGGCGAAGCCGAGATCGACAACCTGCGCGCGGCGCTGTCGCTGGCGTTGCGCGCCGAGGTCGACCCGTTCATCGCCGTCAAAATGGCGGTCGCGCTGCAGGGGCTGTGGACCCTGCGCGGCTACGTCGGCGAAGGTCGCGAGGTGGTGCGCTCGCTGCTGGCGCTGCCGGCGATCCGCGACTCGGATTTGGCGCATGCGCACGCCTTGTACGTCGGTGCCGCACTCGCCTACTGTCAGAGTGACCATCGTCAGGCGCAACGGATGCTCGAGACCTGCCTGGAGCTGCGGCGCCGGCTCGGCGATCCGCTCTACGTCGCCGGCACGCTGTCGACGCTGGCGATGGCGCGGCTGCAGGCGGCCGATGCCCAGGGTGCCGCTGCCTGCGAAGCCGAAGCGCTGCAGATCTTCGGCGCGATCGGCTACCGGATCGGCGAAGCGATCAGCCTTTTGCACCTGGGTCAGATCGAGGTCCATCGCGGCGACGACGGCGCGGCGCGCGCGCACCTCGAGCAGGCGCTGGCGATTGCGCGCGAGGTCGGACAGCGCGAAGTCGAGGGCGAGTGCGAGCTCGTGCTCGGTCAGGTCGAGTTCGAAGCGGGCGCGCTGCAGCACGCCTCGATGCGCCTGACGCGCTCGGTCGAAATCTGCCGCGAGGCGGCGGACCGGCGCGGCGAAGGGCTGGCGATCTGGTGGCTGGCGCGGGTCGATCTCGCCTCGGACCGCAGGGACGACGCCCGCGGTCGCCTGAAGGAGGCGTTGCTGCGGTTTCGCGCCTTCGAGATGCGCGAGGAACTGCTCGGCTGTCTGGAAGACCATGCGGCGCTGGCGCTGGCCGACGGCGCGCCGGCGATGGCGGCGCGCTTGGCCGGATCGGTGTCGGCATCGCGCGAGCGGCTCGGGCTTGCGCGTGCGCCGCGCCAGGCGCTGCGCTGGCAGCGGGTCCTTGAGGGAATCGCCGCCGCACATGGCTCCGAGGCCGAACTGCAGGCGGCGCTCGCCGCCGGTCGCGACGAGGACCCCGAAAGCGCGCTGCGCGACGCGCTGGCTCGGGCCGGCTGAGTGGCTGCGCCGACGCCCCGCTGCGCGCGGCCCGGCGGCGCAGCGACGACAGCGGATAGACTCGTACCCGTCACGGGCTCCGGTTCCTGCAATGTGCCGCGGTGGTGAAATCGGTAGACACAGCGGACTTAAAATCCGCCGCACGCGCGAGCGTGTATGCCGGTTCGAGTCCGGCCCGCGGCACCAGTGATGCCATGACTCTGAAGGTCTACAACTTGCGCTGCTCGCGGGAGCACTCGTTCGAGGGCTGGTTTGCCTCGGCCGAGGACTTCGAGTCCCAGCGTACGGGCGAGCGGATCGGCTGCCCGGTGTGCCATTGCACGCAGGTGGTCAGGGCGCCTTCAGCGCCCTACATCGGCGCGCCCGCGGCGCAGCCGGCGGTCAAGTCGACGCCGGCGGCGATGCCGACGCCGGCGCAGATGCAGGCGATCCTGCTGAAAGTGGCGCGCGAGATCGCCGCCAGCACGGAGAACGTCGGCGAGCGCTTTGCCGAGGAAGCGCGGCGGATCCACTACCGCGAAGCGCCCGAGCGCGGCATCCGCGGCGTGGCCAGCGGCGAGCAGGCGCGCGCGCTCGCCGACGAGGGCATCGCCGTGATGCCGCTGCCGTTCGCGCACCTGATCAAGGAGTCGCTGCAGTAGCCGCGGTCAGCGGCGTTCGTACTGGGACTTGCCGAACAGGTTCTCGCGCGCCTGCTCCGTGACCTGCGGCTTGCGCCGATCGGCCAGCACCTGCAACCCGCGCTGCACCGGCGCGCGCGCGCCGACGGCCGCGAACCAGCGGCCGACGTTGGCAAACTGCGCCAGATCGATGCCCTGGTTGGCGTGCGGACGCACCCACGGATAGATCGCCATGTCGGCGATCGAGTAGTCGCCGGCGAAGTACTCGACCTCGGCTAGGCGGCGGTCCATCACCCCGTACAGGCGGCGCGCCTCGTTGCTGTAGCGCTCGATCGCGTACTCGATGCGCTGCGGCGCGTACTGGCGAAAGTGGTGCGCCTGGCCGAACATCGGTCCGACCCCGCCCATCTGGAACATCAGCCACTGCAGGACGACGTAGCGGTCGCGCACCGCCGGCGGCAGGAAGCGGCCGGTCTTGCCCGCCAGGTAGAGCAGGATCGCGCCCGACTCGAAGATCGGCATCGGCCGGCCGTCCGGCCCCTCGGGGTCGACGATCGCCGGCATCTTGTTGTTCGGACTGATCGCCAGGAATTCCGGCTTGAACTGGTCGCCGGCGCCGATGTCGACCGGGTGCACGCGGTACGGCAGCGCGCACTCCTCGAGCATGATGTGGATCTTGTGGCCGTTCGGCGTGGGCCAGGTGTAGAGCTCGATCGGTTGCATGGCGGCGGGTCCTCAGGAGGCTGCGGCGCGTGCCGGCGGCGGCACGTGGCGCGCCAGTTCCAGCTTGGCGATGGCGTTGCGGTGGACCTCGTCCGGGCCGTCGGCCAGGCGCAGCGTGCGCGCCAGCGTGTAGGCGTAGGCGAGGGGAAAGTCGTCGCACATGCCGGCGCCGCCGTGCGCCTGGATCGCCCAGTCGAGCACGGTGCAGGCGACGTTCGGGGCGACCACCTTGATCATCGCGATCTCGGCGCGCGCCGCCTTGTTGCCGACCGTGTCCATCATGAACGCGGCCTTCAGCGTCAGCAGCCGCGCCTGGTCGATCAGGCAGCGCGCCTCGGCGATGCGCTCCTGCCAGACCGTCTGTTTGGCCACCGGCGCGCCAAAGGCGACCCGGCCGGCGAGCCGCCGGCACATCAGTTCGAGCGCGCGCTCGGCCAGGCCGATGCAGCGCATGCAGTGGTGGATGCGGCCGGGGCCGAGCCGGCCCTGGGCGATCTCGAAGCCGCGTCCTTCGCCGAGCAGGATGTGGTCGGCCGGGACGCGCACCTGCCTGAACTCGACTTCCATGTGGCCGTGCGGCGCGTCGTCGTAGCCGAACACATTCAGCGGCCGCAGCACCCGAACGCCGGGTGTGTCGGCCGGCACCAGGATCATCGACTGCTGGCTGTGCTTGGGTGCCGACGGATCGGTCTTGCCCATGACGATGTAGATCGCGCAGCGCGGGTCCCCGGCGCCCGAGATCCACCACTTGCGGCCGTCGATCAGGTAGCCGTCGCCGCCGGCGTCGCTGACGCGGCGGATCTCGGTCTGGATGTTGGTCGCATCCGACGAGGCGACCGCCGGCTCGGTCATCGCGAACGCCGAGCGGATCTCGCCCGCCAGCAGCGGCTCGAGCCAGCGCTTCTTCTGCTCGGCGCTGCCGTAGCGCTCGAGCGTCTCCATGTTGCCGCTGTCGGGGGCGCTGCAGTTGAACACCTCGCTCGCCCACGGCACGCGCCCCATCAGTTCCGCCAGCGGCGCGTACTCGAGGTTGCTCAGGCCGGCGCCGCGCTGCGAGTCGGGCAGGAACAGGTTCCACAGGCCGGCGGCGCGCGCCCGAGGCTTGAGTTCCTCGATCACACGCGTCGGCGTCCAGCGCCGGCCGCTACGCGTGTTGTCTTCGACTTCGGCCGCGTACCGGCCTTCGTGCGGAAAGACGTGCTCCTGCATGAAGGCATCGACGCGCCGTTGCAGGTCCTGCACCTTGGGCGAGTAGGAGAAGTCCATCGGCGCTCCCGTCGCGCGCCGTGCGCGCTGTGCGGGTCAGAATAGCGCAGCGAAGCCGGCACCCGCCCGCTCGACGCTCGTGCGCGGCTTGAGTGTGAGAACCAGTGCGGTCGTGGCGTGCATGCGACCCTCGCCGGTCGGGTCGGGCACGTCACCGATTGAATCGCGACGCGTTTGCTGCGAGCATCGGCGCGCGCCGGAAATCGTGCTTCGGTGCGCTCTAACGAAAGGAACGATCATGGGCAAGTCGATGGACAAGAAGAAGGAAACGAAGAAGCCGGCGCAGAAGACGGCCAAGGAAAAGAAGGCCGCCAAGATCGAAAAGAAGAAGGGCAAGTAGGCCGGCCCGGGGCACTGGCGAGGCCTGGCGCGTCGCCGCCAGCGCGCCGCCGAGGCCGCGAGTGAATCTGCTGCGCGTCCCGATCTCGCGCCTGCGCTGCTCGCCGTACGCTTTGTACGGGTGCGCTGCTCGGCGCGATCTCGGGCCGCTCGCGACGATTCCCTCGCAGCCTCTCAAGCGCGCTGCGCGTACGACCAGCCAAGTTCGGCCAGTGCCCTGACCTGGGCGCCGGTCTGCAGCGCGTCGTCGCTGGCGGCGATGCCTTCGGTGGCGCGCCGGTAGACACCCTGCAGGATGGCGGCGATCCGGAACAGGTTGTAGGCGAGGTAGAAGTTCCAGTGGTCGATGCCGGCGCGGCCGGTGCGTTCGCAGTAGCGGGCGATGTAGTCGGCCTCGGACGGAATGCCGAGCCGCTCGAGGTCGAGGCCGCCGATGCCGCGGAAGGCACCCGGCGGGATGTGCCAGGCCATGCAGTGGTAGCTGAGATCGGCGAGCGGATGGCCGAGCGTCGACAGTTCCCAGTCGAGCACGGCGACGATCCGCGGCTCGAGCGGATCGAAGATCAGGTTGTCGAGCCGGTAGTCGCCGTGCACGACCGCGGTTTCGTCTGCCGGCGGAATCCGCTCCGGCAGCCAGTCGATCAGCCGGTCCATCGCCGCGATCTCTTCGGTCGCGCTCGCCTGGTACTGCCGGCTCCAGCGGCCGATCTGGCGCGCGAAGTAGTTGCCGGTCTTGCCGAAGTCGGCGAGCCCGGCGGCGGCCACGTCGACCGAGTGCAGTCGTGCCAGCACCCGGTTCATCTCGTCGTAGATCGGCGCGCGCTGCGCTGCCGCCAGTTCGGGCAGGGCCGGATCCCAGAAGATGCGCCCTTCGACGTGCTCCATGACGAAGAACGCGCGCCCGATCACCGCTTCGTCCTCGACCAGCGCCAGCATCCGCGGCACCGGCACGCCCTGGCCGGCGAGCGCCTGCATCACCCGGTACTCGCGCTCGATCGCGTGCGCCGAAGGCAGCAGGCGCGCCGCCGGCCCCGGCTTGCTGCGCATCACGTAGCGCCGCTGCGGCGTGACCAGCAGGTAGGTCGGATTCGACTGCCCGCCCTGAAACTGGCGCACCTCGAGCGGGCCGGCGAAGCCGGGCAGGTGCAGGTGCAGATGCGCGGCCAGGCGCTCCTGGTCGAAGCGGTGCCGCTCGGTGACGGCGCTGGCGGTGGACATGGCGCGGGCGGCGGCGGCTGCGTCGATGGGCTGCGTTACGAGCCCGCCGCGGCGCGGCGCAGCTTCAGGTATTGCATCAGCAACTGCTCCATCGTCGACAGCCGCGTCTCGGTGCGCAGGGCATCCGACGGGCAGAAGTTGACCACACGGATCACGCTCGTGGCCGCGCTCGGGCCGACGTCGATCACGTTGACGCAGCCGGCGTCCTGCGCCAGCCCGCCGAGAAAGGCCGGCTCGCCGGTCAGGAACCACGACAGCACGGCGCGGTTGACGCCGCCGTGCGCGACCACGAGCGCCGTGTCCCAGTCGCTGCGCGCCAGCAGCGCCTCGATCGCCGGCAGCACGCGCGCGAGCAACTCGCCGATCGACTCGCCATTGAGGAAGCGCACCTCGTGCGGCACCGGTCCCTGGAACACGCGCAGGAACGACGCTTCGAGGTCGGCATCGGCGATCGCCGGCAGTCGGCCGGCGCGGATCTCCTGCAGTTGCGGCCAGTGCTCGACCGGCGGTGAGGCCGCGGCGGCATCGAGCAGCACCTCGGCGGTGGCGCGCGTGCGCGCCAGGCCGCTGGTGATCGCGCAGTCGATGCGCAGCCCGGCGGCGGCGAAGGCGCGGCCGGCGCTGCGCGCCTGCGCCTCGCCGGTCGCGGTCAGCGGCAACTGGTCGGGGTTCGGGAAAGGCCGGCCGGCGTCGTCGAAGTAGTCGACGGCGCCGTGCCGCATCAGCAGGAGGCGACGGCGTTCGATCATCGCCGGCCAGTGTAGCGGCGCGTTGCCGCTGGCCCGAGAGCGCGGGCGAGCTGTCAGCTCGCCTCGGCGGCGGCGCCGGTGCGCAGCAGCGCCTCGAGCTCGTCGTCCGCCAGTCCCGCCTCGCGCAGGACTGCGCGCGTGTGCGCACCGGCCGCCGCACAGGGCGCCGGCGCCGGCCGATGGTCGCCGATCGCCGCCAACGGACCGATCCATGTGGCGTCACCGTGGCGATGCACGAGCCCGCGCGCGGCCACCTGCGGCTGCGCCAGCGCTTCGGCCGGCGTCAGCACCGGCGTGACGCAGCAGTCCAGCGGCGCGAACACCTGCTCCCACTCGGCGCGCGGGCGCTCGGCAATGCGCGCGGCCACGCGGGCGATGGTGGCGCGCGCCGCCTCCGACCCCGGCAGCTCGCCGTGCGCCCAGTGGTTCGATTTCAGCTCGGGCAGCCCGGCGCCGTCGCAGAAGTTCTGCCAGAACTTCAGCTCCAGGGCGCCAAGCGCGAGATGGCCGCCGTCGGCGGTCCGGTAGAGGCCATAGCAGGCGGCACCGCCGGTGAGCAGCGTGCTCTCGGCCTGCGGCGAGCCTCCGGCGTCGAGCTCGGCGTGGGGGAAGAAGTGGTGCGCGAGCAGGCCGTCGGTCATCGCCACGTCGACCCAGGCGCCGCGGCCGGTGCGCTGCGCGGCGAGCAGCGCGACCAGCAGCGTCGCCAGCGCGCTCAGCGTGCCGCCGAGCACGTCGCCCAGTTGCAGATTGGGAATGGCCGGGCGGCCGCCGGCGCGGATCTGGTCGAGCACGCCGGCGCTGGCGAGGTAGTTCAGATCGTGGCCGGCCTTGTGCGCCAGCGGGCCGCGCTGGCCGTAGCCCGAGATCGAGCACAGCACCAGGCGCGGCTGGCGCGCGTGCAGCAGCGGCCAGCCCAGGCCGAGCCGTTCCAGCACGCCGGGGCGGAAGCTCTCGATCAGCGCGTCGCTGCGATCGACGATGCGCAGCAGCGCCGCGCGTGCCGCCGCCTGCTTGAGGTCGAGGCGGATCGAGAGCTTGCCGCGGTTCAGGGCGATGAAACTCGGGTTGGCCGTGCCGGCGCCGCCTTCGACCCGCGGCGGGAACGCGCGCAGGTAGTCGCCTTCGGCCGTGTCCTCGACCTTGATCACCTCGGCGCCGAAGTCGGCCAGGTGCATGGTCAGCGCCGGTCCGGGCAGCAGCCGGGTCAGGTCGACGACGCGCAGCCCGGCCAGCGGTGCCGCTGCGGCGGTCGATTCGTTCGCCTGCCTGCGCTCGCCTGCACTCGCGGGATTCATGCAATCGCCTCCAGTTGCAGGTGCAGCTCGAGCCAGCGCTGCTCGAGCTCTTCGAGACGCGGCGCCAGTTCGCCACGCCGGCGGATGAGCGCCGCGACCGCGTCGGCGTCGCCGCCGTGATAGAAGCCGGGGTCGGCCAGGCGCGCGTCGAGCTCGCGCAGTTCGGCGCTGACGCGCGCCAGTTCGACCTCGACGCGTGCCACCTGCTGCTGCAGCGGCTTGCGCGAGTGCGCCAGCCGCTGGCGCTCGGCGGCTTCCTGCCGGCGCAGGTCGCGTCGCGCCGGTCCGGCGGGCGCAGTCTCGGCGGCCTCGCGCCGGCTGGCGAGGACGAGCGCGGCGTAGTCGTCGAGGTCGCCGTCGAAGCCGGCGACGCGGCCGTCGTGCACCAGCCAGAGCTGGTCGGTGGTCGCGCGCAGCAGATGGCGGTCGTGCGAGACGAGAATGAGCGCGCCCTCGTAGGAGGCGAGCGCCATGGTGAGCGCCTCGCGCGCGTCCATGTCGAGGTGGTTGGTCGGCTCGTCGAGCAGCAGCAAATTGGGCCGCTGCCAGGCGATCAGCGCCAGCGCGCAGCGCGCCTTTTCGCCGCCGGACATCGGCCCGACCTCGCGCGTGGCCAGTTCGCCCGAGAACCGGTACTGGCCGAGGAAGTCGCGCAGCTCCTGCTCGCGCACGTCCGGACGCACGGCCAGGGCGATGCGCCGCAGGTGCGCGAGCGGCGACTCCTGCGGCCGCAACTGGTCGAGCTGGTGCTGCGCGAAGTAGCCGATCGCCAGTCCGGCGCCGCGCCGCAGTTCGCCTGCGGCCGGCTTCAACTCCCCGGCGATCGCCTTGACCAGGGTCGACTTGCCGGCGCCGTTGACGCCAAGGATGCCGATCCGGTCGCCGGCGCACACCAGGAAGCGCACCTGTTGCAGGATCGTGCGTTCGCCGTCGGCGCCGGCGTATGCCAGGCGCAGGTCGTCGCCGTCGAGCAGCCGCTCGGGCAGCTTGAGCGGCGCCGGAAACTCGAAGCGCCACTGGCGGCGCGCGCGCACCGGTTCGACCGCCTGCAGCCGTTCGAGCATCTTGATCCGGCTTTGCGCCTGGCGCGCCTTGGTTGCCTGGGCGCGGAAGCGGTCGATGAACTTCTGCAGATGGGCGGCGGTGCGTTCATAGGCGCGCGCGGCGGCGTCCTGCTGCCGGCTCTGTTCGAGGTACGCGGACTCGAAGGCGCTGTAGTTGCCGGCGTAGCGGCGGATGCCGTCGTCGGCGACGTGCCAGGTGGTCTCGCTGGCGCGGTCGAGGAACTCGCGGTCGTGCGAGATCAGCAGCACCGTGGCCGGTTGGCGCCGCAGCCAGTTCTCCAGCCACACCACCGAGTCGAGGTCGAGATGGTTGGTCGGCTCGTCGAGCAGCAGCAGATCGGCCGGCCGCAGCAGCGCTCGCGCCAGCGCCAGGCGGTTGCGCCAGCCGCCGGAGAACTCGCGCACCTTGCGGCCGGTGACGGCGTCGGCGAAGCCCAGTCCGTGCATGACTGCCAGTGCCTGCGCGGCGATCGCGCCGTCGTTCAGTTCCGCCAGCGTCGCGTGCGCCTGCGCCAGCCGCATCTCGTCGTGCGCGCACTGCGCCGCCGCCAGTTCGGCGCGCGCCGCCGCCAGTGGCGCGTGGCCGGCGAGCACGTAGTCGAGCGCGCTCTCGTCGCTCGCTTCGATGTCCTGCGCCACGTGGGCGATGCGCGCCGGCGGCGGCGCCTCGATGGCGCCGGCCTCGGGCGCGAGTTCCCCCAGGATCGCCGCGAACAGCGACGACTTGCCGCAGCCGTTGGCGCCCACCAGGCCGATGCGCTCGCCCGGCGCGGCGGCAAGCGAGACCCGGCGGTACAGGATGCGCGCGCCGCGTGCGAGCGCGAGGTCGAGCAGGCGAAGCATGGGGACGGATGAATTCGGATTCAGGATTCTGGATTCGGGATTCAGGGAAAGGCAGGAAGAGAGCGCGGCTTCTCCCCGAATCCTGAATCCTGAATCCCGAATCCGCCCTTCAGGAAAGCTCTTCCTGCCGCGCGAGGAACACCATGTCGTCGCCGGCGCTGGTGGTGAGCCAGGTCATCGGCACGTCCTTGAACAGCTTCTCGACCGTGGCGCGCTCGCCGCCGACCTCGACGATCAGCAGGCCGCCGCGCTTCAGGTGCGAGCGCGACTCGCGCAGCAGGCGCCGGATCACGTTCATGCCGTCCGGTCCGCCGGCGAGCGCAAGTTTCGGCTCGTGCGTGTACTCCTTGGGCAGGCGCGCCATCGAGGCGTCGGTGACGTACGGCGGGTTGCACAGGATCAGGTCGTAGCGGCGGCCGTCGAGCGGCGCGAACAGGTCGCCCTCGTGCAGCTTGATGCGGTCTTCGAGCTGATACTCGGTGACGTTGCGGCGCGCCAGCTCCAGTGCCTGCGGCGACAGGTCGACTGCGTCGACGCGCGCGCGCGGGAAGACATCGGCGGCGATCACCGCCAGGCAGCCGCAGCCGGTGCACAGGTCGAGCACGTCGGTCACCGCGCGCGGATCGACCCACGGTTGCAGCTCGTCCTTGAGCAGCTCGGCGATGAACGAACGCGGCACGATCGCGCGTTCGTCGACTTGGAAGTGGTAGTCCTGCAGCCAGGCCTCCTTCAGGATGTAGGCCGCCGGCAGGCGCTTCTTGACCCGCAGCTCGATCCTTTGCAGCAGCGTGTTGATCTCGGCGTGCGTCAGGTAGGCGTCGAGAAAGACGTCGAGCCGCTCGATCGGCAACTGCAACGAGCGCATGACCAGGAATACGGCCTCGTCGAAGGCGTCGGCCTGGCCGTGGCCGAAGTAGACCTTGGCTTCGTTGAAACGCGTGACCGCGAAGCGCAGCGCGTCGCGCAGCGTACGCAGGTTGGCTTGGGCATCGATCGACATGGGGGGTCGCGCCGGGTGATGGTCGGCCGTTTCAGGGTCGCGGCGGCGGCAGCAGTCGCTCGAGGGTGCGCCGATAGATGTTCTTCAACGCTTCGAGGTCGGCGACCGCGATGCACTCGTCGATCTTGTGGATCGTCGCGTTCGGCGGACCGAACTCGACCACCTGCGGACAGACGCGGGCGATGAAGCGCCCGTCGGAAGTGCCGCCGGTGGTCGACAGCGAAGGCGGCGCGCCGGTCTCGGCGCGGATCGCCTCGCTCAGCGCCTGCACCAGGGTGCCGGGCGCGGTCAGGAAGGGCTCGGCGCCGAGCGTCCAGCGCAGGTCGAACAGCAGGCCGTGCCGGCGCAGGATCTCTTCGACCGAGCGCTGCAACGACCCGGCGCTCGACACCGGCGCGAAGCGCAGGTTGAAGTCCAGTTCGCAGGTGCCGGGAACCACGTTCAGAGCGCCGGTGCCGGCGCGGATGTTGGACACCTGGAAGGTGGTCGGCGGGAAGTACTCGTCGCCGTGGTCCCAGACGGTGGCCGCCAGTTCGGCCAGCGCCGGCGCCAGCAGATGCACCGGGTTCTTCGCCAGTTGCGGATAGGCGACATGGCCCTGGACGCCGTGCACGATCAGCCGGCCCGACAGCGACCCGCGGCGGCCGTTCTTGATCATGTCGCCGAGGCGATCGACCGACGTCGGCTCGCCGACGATCGCCAGGTCAATCGCCTCGCCGCGCGCCTGCAGCGCCTCGACCACGCGCACCGTGCCGTCGGTGGCCGGGCCTTCTTCGTCCGAGGTCAGCAGCAGCGCGATCGATCCCGGATGGTCGGGCTGCCGGCGCACGAACTCCTCGGCCGCGACCACGAAGGCGGCGAGCGAGGACTTCATGTCGGCGGCGCCGCGTCCGTAGAGCAGGCCGTCGCGGATCGTCGGCACGAAAGGATCGCTCGTCCATTGCTCGAGCGGACCGGGCGGCACGACGTCGGTATGACCGGCGAAGACCACGGTCGGCCGCGCGGCTCCCCGCCGCAGCCACAGGTTGGTGGTGCCGTTGGCGGCGATCGTTTCGGCGGCGAAGCCGCTTTGCGCCAGGCGGCCGGCGATGTGCGCCTGGCAGCCGGCGTCATCGGGCGTGACCGAGCGGCGGCCGATCAGTTGGCGAGCGAGATCGAGGGTGGCGGACATGCGCAGCGGGGATCGGGCACCGGACCTCCGGCGCGCCCGCATTATCCAGAAACCCCCGCTGCGACGCGATGAGCGCGTCCGGGCCGATCGCCGAAGGCCTTGCCGATCGGCCTATGAACGGATGGCGGCGCGAGCGCCGTCAGACCTGTCGCCAGGGAAGCCCGCGCATGCGCCAGCCGCCGAGCGTGCCGCGATGGTGCTCGCGGTCGAGTTCGCCCTCGAAGCCCTCGAGCACATTGGCGACATCGGTGAAGCCGTGCGCTTCGAGTGTGGCGCCGGCGTCGAGCGTGCGCTTGCCGCTGCGGCAGATCAGCACGATCGGGCGGTCCTTGCGGCCGGACATGCGCAGCACTTCCTCGGCGAAGTGCGGATTGACCTCGAAGTCCGGCGCCGTGTTCCACTCGATGTTGATCGCGCCCACCGGATGGCCGACGTAGTAGAACTCGATCTCGGTGCGGCAGTCGATCAGCAGCGCGTTCGGGTTGGACTGGATGACCTCGTAGGCCTGCTGCGGTGTCAGGTGCTTCATGGCGGCGCTCCTTGCGCGCCGATTATCGAGTCGGCAGATCGTGTCCGGTCGAGCGCGCGTGCATACCGTCATGCCGGCCGGCTATCGGCGCGGCGCGCGTACAGGCGGTGCCGGCGGCGGCAGCGGCGCAGCACAACGGCAAGGCGGCGCTCAGTCGTCGCGGTCCTGCGCCAGCGGCCGCTGAGTCAGGTAAACCGTGCCGGTGAAGCAGGAGACCGGTCTGCCGTCCGGGCCGGTGACGTCGACGCGATAGACGGCGAGCTTGCGCGAACGCGAGACTTCGTGCGCGCTTGCCGTCAGCCGGTCGCCGAGGCGCGAGGCGACCTGGTAGGTGATGTGCGCGTCGATCCCGGCAGCGATCTGCCCGTGCGAGCTCGACGCCAGCCCGAACGCGGTGTCGGCGAGCGAGAAGATCACGCCGCCGTGGCAGTTGCCGTTGAAGTTCAGGTGTTCCTCGCGCACGGTCATCTCGATGACCGCGCATCCGGCACTGCCGTCGACCCAGCGGATGCCGAGCGAACGCGCGAACGGATCGGTCGCCGCGAGCCGCTGCACACGCCGCCGAACGCGCTCGCCTGCATCGACCGCGGATCGATGCGCGTCGTCGCCACCGCGCGCGGGCAGCCTCGTGCCGCGACCTGCCGAGGCGCCGTGCGCCTCGATCGCATCGGCCAGTGCAACCATACCTTCGCCGCGCGCCGCGCTCGTCGCCAGCACCGGCACCTGCGCGCGCGCGCCGCGGCGCAGCCGCAGCATGTCCTTCAGCTCCTGCACCGTTCGCTCCGCGCCGGGCGCATCGGCCTTGCTGACGACCAGCAGCTCGGCGATCTCCAGGATGCCGGCTTTGATCGCCTGCACGTCGTCGCCCAGCCCCGGCGGGCAGACGACGATGCGCGTATCGGCGATTTCGACGATCCTCACCTCCGACTGGCCGGCGCCGACGGTCTCGACGATGACCACGTCGAAGCCCGCGGCGTCGAGCACGTCGACGATCGCTGCGGTCGTCTTCGACACGCCGCCCGCGTGTCCGCGGGAGGCAAGCGAGCGGATGAACACGCGTTCGTGCGCGCCATGCTCGCCCATGCGAACGCGGTCGCCGAGCACCGCACCGCCGGTGATCGGGCTCGACGGATCGACCGCGACGACCGCGATCGTCCTGTCGCGCGCGATCAACTCGCCGAGCAACGCATTGATCAGCGTCGACTTGCCGGCCCCGGGTGCGCCGGTGATGCCGACGACGTGCGCGCGGCCGAGCCGCGATGAAATCCCGGCGGCGACCGATGCCGCGGCCGGCGTGCCGTTTTCGACCGCGGAGATCGCACGCGCGAGCGCGCGGCGATCGCCGGCGAGCAGCCGCGACAACAACGAATGATCGCCCTCGGGCATGTTCAGACGAGCGCCTGCACGTGACCGAAGCCGAGTTCGCGCCGCAACGTTCCGCAGATCTCGCCGTGCGTGCAGCCGGCCTCGGCCGCGTCGACGACTCTGGCGAACACGTTGTCGCCCGGATCGTTGGCCGCGCGCGCAAGCGCAGCGAGTGCGGCCGCGACCTGCGTCTGCGGGCGCTGCGCCTTGTAGGCCGCGAACGCTTCGAGGTGTGCGCGCATGGCGGCGGCATCGGGCCGCGCCAGCGGCTGCCGCGCGCCCGCGTCCTCGTCCGCGGCGTAGGCGTTGACGCCGACGACCGTCTGCTCGCCGGACTCGACCTTCTGCTGGAAGCGGCGCGCCGACTCGCCGATCAGCTTCTGTACCCGCGCGGATTCGACCGCGCGGTACATGCCGCCCGCGTCTTCGACCATCTTCATCACGCGCAGGATCTCTTCCTCCATCCGGTCCGTGAGCGTCTCGACGTAGAAGCTGCCGCCGAGCGGATCGATCACGTCGGTCAGGTGCGCTTCCTCGCGCAGGATGTTCTGCGTGGCGATGGCGATGCGCGCGCCGAAGTCGGTCGGGCACGACAGAGCCTCGTCGTAGGCGTCGGTGTGCAGCGACTGCAGTCCGCCGAAGATTCCGGCCATCGCCTGCACCGTCACGCGCGCGATGTTGTTCAGCGGCTGCTGGCGCGTCAGGTCCACGCCCGAGGTCTGGCCGTGAAACTTGAAGCGCCACGAACGCGGATCCTTCGCGCCCAGTCGCTCGCGCGCGATGCGCGCCCAGAGGCGGCGTCCGGCACGCAGCTTGGCAACCTCCTCGAAGAAAGACAGCGAGATGTCGAAGAAGAACGTGAAGCGCGGCAGGAAGGCGTCCGGATCCAGGCCGCGGTCGATGCAGTCCTGCGCCACCTGGATCGCCGTCGACAGCGTCAAGGCCATCGCTTCGGCGGGCGTGGCGCCCGCCTGCTGCATGTGCTGACCGACCACCGACATCGGGTTCCACTTCGGCACGTGGCGCAGGCAGAAATCAACGTGGTCGACGAGCATGCGCCGCGCCCCCGGCAGCGCCAGGCGGAAGAACATGTGGTTGGCGACGTAGTGGCTCAGGTAGTCGCTCTGGTTCGAGGTGCCGTTGAGCGATCGCCAGTCGACGCCGCGCTTCTTCGCCACGGCGAGCAGAAAGGCGAGCAGCGTGAACGGCGACGGGTCGTTCATGGCGCACGAGGTGCGAGCGAGATCGACGCCCGCGAGCGCGCGCTCCATGTGCTCGGCGCTGTTGATGACCGTGCCGCAGGTGCCGAGCAGCTCGAAATGCGACTCGTCCATGTCGACCCCGCGGAACACCGAATTGCACGGGATCAGCGAGATCGCGGTCGCACCCTGCGCCAGAATCGCGCGCAGCCGCTCGTTGTAGTCCTGTGGCGTACCAAGACCGATCAACTGCCGCTGCGTCCAGGTGCGGCCGCGGTGCATCGTCGCGTAGATGCCGCGCGTATACGGCGGCTGTCCCGGGAATCCGAGAGCGTCGTCGTGGCGCGACGAATCCCAGTCGCGCGGCGTGTACAGCGGTTGGATCGCGATGCCGGAGCGGTTGACGACTTCGCGGTCGGTCGCGATCTGCTCGGCGTATTCGCGCTTCCAGCGCGCTTCGGCGTCGGCGCTGCGCAGCAGGCGGTCGTCGATGGGCTTGTTCATGACGTTCCCTCAAGCGGTCGCGCGCCGCGCGCGCACGGACAATGCCAGCTCGCGCACGCAGCGCGCGATCTCGTCGAGCGGCGCACCGGGATGGAACACGCGCGCAACACCGGCGTCGAGCAGCATCCGCTCGTCTTCGTCGGGCACGATGCCGCCGACGATCACGGCGATGTCGTCGAGCCCGGCCGCGCGCAGCGCGTCCATCAGCTTCGGCACGATCAGGTGATCGGTCGCAAGCGACGAGATGCCGATTACGTCGACGTCCTCCTCGCTCGCGAGCTTGACCACGGTCGCGATCTCCTGCCACGGCGGCGTGTAGATCACTTCCATGCCGGCGTCGCGCAGGCCGGCGGCGACGATGCGGCTGCCGCGATCATGGCCGTCGAAGCCGATCTTCGTGATCAGCACTTTCGGTCGGATCTCCATCAGGCGTCCTTTCCGAGCGGGGATTGCAGCAGCAGCACGAAGCGCCGCGCAATGGTCTTGGGCGAATCGCGGCCCGGCCGGTACCAGGTCTGCGACCAGTTCAGGGCGCCCAGCAGCATCAGCCGCAGCGTGCGGCGATCCACACCGCGCGCGAGCGGCAGCTCGTGCACGAGCTGCGCGAACAGCGCTTCGTACTCATCGCGCAACGCGATCAGGCGCGGCGAGGCCGCCGGCACGTCGCTCGGCCGCACGCGGATCACGACCTGGGCGTAGTCGTCGTCTTCGAGGATCGCCTCGAGGTGGGCGACGCACGCCGCCTCGAGCCGCTGCCACGGATCGCGCTTGCCTGCGATCGCCGCGCGCACGCGCGCGGAAATGCGCCGCACGCCTTCGGCGTAGACCTCGGCCAGCAGGTCCTCCTTGGTCGCGAAGTGGTAGTAGAGCGACCCCGGCAGCATGTCGACCGCGCGCACGATGTCGCGTACCGACGTGCCCTGGAAACCCTGGGCGCGGAACAGGCGCGCCGCCTGGTCGAGGATCTGCGGCAGACGGTTGTCGGCACGCGGTGCACGGGCGGCGGGCACGGCCATCGGCGGGGTCGCTCACACACAAAACGAATGTTTGTTTTGTAGCACCGGCGCTGCGGGTGCGCAAGCGGTGCTCGACGACTCGTCGATGGCGCGGCGCCGGCGCGGCGCCCGCCGGATCGGCGCGGCGGCGGCAACTAGATGTTGAGCGTGAACTCGGTGAACGACGCGCCGGAGGGCTGCACGTCCTTGCGCGGCGCCTGCTCGCGCGCCGCCGGCTTGCCGGCGTTGTTGATCAGCCACAGCAGGTTGTTCTTCGAGTCGGCCGCCTGCAGCGCGTCCTCGCGCGTGATCGTGTCGCGCTTGAGCAGCGTGTACAGGCTCTGCTCGAAGGACTGGCTGTCGGGCGCCAGGCTCTGCTCGAGCGCCTCCTTGATCGCCTGGATGTCGCCGCGCTCGACCAGGTCGCGCGTGTGACCCTCGTTGCGCAGGATCTCGACCGCCGGCACGCGGCCGCCCTTCTTCGATCGCACCAGGCGCTGCGACACCACCGCCTTGAGCGAGGCCGCCAGATCCTGGAACAGGGCGCTGCGCGCCTCGGTCGGGTAGAAGCTGATCACGCGGTTCAGCGCATGGGCGCTGTTGGTCGCGTGCATGGTGGTCACCACCAGGTGGCCGGACAGCGAGTAGGCGAGCGCCGCCGCCATCGTCTCGCGGTCGCGGATCTCGCCGACGAACAGCACGTCCGGCGCCTGGCGCATGGCGTTTCTCATCGCCGCCTGCAGCGTCTGCGCGTCGCTGCCGATCTCGCGCTGGTTGACGATCGACTTCTTGTTGCGGAACAGGAACTCGATCGGATCTTCGAAAGTCAGGATGTGGCCAGTGGCCAGTTCGTTGCGGTGGTCGAGCATCGAGGCGATCGTCGTCGACTTGCCGCAGCCGGCCGCGCCCACCACCAGGATCAGCCCGCGCCGCTCCATGATCAGCGTCTTGAGCACGTCGGGCAGCAGCAGCGACTCCAGGCGCGGCACTTCGTGCGGGATGTAGCGGATCACCGCCGACACCGAGCCGCGCTGGCGAAAGGCACTCAGGCGGAAGCTGCCGACCCCCTGCACCGGGATGCCGATGTTCAGCTCGCAGCTCGCCTCGAGCTCGCGAAACTGGGCGTCGGTGACGCGGTCCGACAGCAGGCTCACCACCGACTCGGGCGCGAGCCGGTCCTGATTGATCGGCACGCACACGCCGTTGATCTTGATCGTCACCGGCGAACCCACCGACAGGTACAGGTCGGAGGCGTCCTTTTCGGCCATCAGGCTGAACAGTCGTTCCAGGTTCATCGAGGCTCCCGCGGCGGCTGCGCCCCGGCGCCGCACCGAGGGTCGAGGATACGCAGCGCGCGCCGCCGCCGCGAGTCCCACGAACGGCTGAAAAGCCGGTCTTGCGCCGGCCTTTGCCGCCGGCCGGCCCTCAGCGGGTGCCGTCGCGCAGCAATTCGTTGATGCCGGTCTTGGCGCGGGTGCGGGCGTCGACCTGCTTGACGATTACCGCGCAGTACAGGTGGCAGCCGGCCGAGGGCAGCGAGCCCGCCACCACCACCGAGCCGGCCGGCACGCGGCCGTAGGTGGTTTCGCCGGTTTCGCGGTTGTAGATCTTCGTGCTCTGGCCGATGTAGACCCCCATGCCGAGGACGCAGTTCTCCTCGACGATCACGCCCTCGACCACCTCCGAGCGGGCGCCGATGAAGCAGTTGTCCTCGATGATCGTCGGGTTCGCCTGCAGCGGTTCGAGCACGCCGCCGATGCCGACGCCGCCCGACAGGTGCACGTTCCTGCCGATCTGCGCGCA
>JBBIST010000017.1:0-42745 GCA_037441125.1 Burkholderiales bacterium | reverse complement strand
ACGGCATCGGGATCGCGTTCTGGATCGCCGGCGTGCCGGGCAGCGCCGACATCGTGAAGGTGAAGGCGCCGAGCGCGATCGTCGCCGGGATCAGGCGCTTGGGCAGGTTGGCGGTGCGGAAGATCTCGGCCGCGATCGGGTAGACGGCGAAGGCGACCACGAACAGCGACACGCCGCCGTAGGTGAGCAGTGCGCAGGCGGCGACGATCGCCGCCAGCGCGCGGCGCGCGCCCAGGTGCGCGACGAACACCGCCGCCAGCACGCGCGCCGCGCCCGAGGCTTCCATCAGCTTGCCGAACACCGCACCGAGCAGGAACAGCGGGAAGAACAGCGCGATGAAGCGGCCGAGCGCCGGCATGAACACCTGCGTGTAGCTGGCGAGCAGCGGCGCGTCGCTGAAGGCCACCGCCACCAGCGCCGCCAGCGGCGCCAGCAGCAGCACCGAGACGCCGCGGTAGGCGAAGTACATCAGTGCTGCGAGCGAAAGCAGGATTCCGACGATGCTCAACATGCGCGTTCCTCTCGTTGCCGATTCAGGCGGCGGCGATCGGGCTTGCCGCCGCTTTGCCCCGGGTTGGTGCGCCCGTGCATCAGGCCCGCCCCGGTGGAACGGACTGCTGCTGCAGCGGCAGTCGCAAACGCAGCCGGTCCGGCTCGTCGCTCGGGCCGGACTCGAAGCCGAGGCTGCGGCACAGCCCGAGCATGCCGGTGTTTTCTGACAACACGTCGCCGACCAGCACCTGGGTGCCGCGGCTGCGGCAGTAGCGGATCATCTTGTCGAGCAGCAGCCGCCCCAACCCTCGCCCCTTGAGGTCGGAGCGGACGACGATGCCGAACTCGGCCACGACGTTGTCGGCGTCACTGATCGCGCGCACGGCGCCGAGCGTCTCGAGCGCGCCCCCCGCCTTCGCGGGGGCAGGCTCGGCTTCGGGCGCGACGGCGATGAACGCCATCTCGCGTTCGTAGTCGATCTGGGTCAGGCGCGCCAGTTCGCTGCGCTCGATCGCCCGGCGCACGGTGAAGATGCGCATGCGGATGTCCTCGGGGTCGAGCTTCTGCAGGAACACCAGATGGCGCGTCTCGTCGTCCGGGCGGATCGGCCGCAGCAGCAGGCGCCGGCCGCGCCAGTCGACGGTCTCCTCGAGCTCGCGCGGATAGGGGCGAATCGCCAGCCGCTCGGCGCCGGCGGCAGCGGCCGGCTGCACGCGCACGCGCGTGTCGAGGGCGAGCGCGCCGTGGCGGTCGGCGAGCAGCGGGTCGATTTGCAGCTCGGCCAACTCTGGCAGGTCGATCAGCATCTGCGACACGCGCACGAGCACGCGACAGACCGCCGCCCGATCGGCTGCCGGCCGGTCGTGATCGCCGGCGAGCAGCCGGCCCACGCGCGTGCGCGACACGAGTTCCTTGGCCAGTGCCTCGTTGAGCGGCGGCAGCGCCACCGCACGGTCCTCGGCGGCGTCGGCAGCGGTGCCGCCCTGGCCGAACACGATCACCGGGCCGAACTGGGCGTCGCTCGCTACGCCGATGAAGAGCTCGTGCGCGCCCGGCCGCCGTGCCATCGCCTGCACGGTGAAGCCGGCGATCTCGGCGTGCGGCGCCAGGCGGCGCACCCGGCGCAGCATCGCGCTGGCGGCGGTGCGCAGCTCGCGCGCGTCGTCGAGGTCGAGGGCCACGCCACCGACCTCGCTCTTGTGCGCCAGCTCCGGCGACTGGATCTTGAGTGCGACCGGGTAGCCGATCGCGTCGGCCGCCGCCAGCACCGAGTTGACCGAACCGGCGGCGCGCGTGTCGGCGGCCTCGATGCCGTAGGCGGCGAGCAGGCGCCGGGTCTCGCCGGCGCCAAGCGTCTCGCGCCGCGCGCGCAGCGCGTCGGCGGCGAGCGTGTGCGCCGCTTCGCGGTCGGGCGTGAAGTCGACCTCGGTCGACGGCGGCGCCTCCATCAACTGCTCCTGGTTGCGCCGGTAGGTGAGGCCCTGGACGAAGGCGCGCACCGCTTCCTCGGGCGTGGCGTAGCCGGGGACGCCGGCGGCGGCGAAGGCGCGCCGCGCCGGCTCGACCGCGCCGGCGCCGAGCCAGCACGACAGCAACGGCCGGCGCATCGCCTGCGCCACCGGCAGGCAGGCGGCGGCGACCGCCTCGGCCGGCACGAGCGCGGTCGGCGCGTGGATCAGAAGCACGGCGTCGGCTTCATCGCACTCGGCGGCGATGCGCAGCGCCTGCGCGTAGCGCTCGGGCGGCGCGTCGGTGCCGAGGTCGACCGGGTTGGCGCGCGGCCGGTCCGCCAGCACCGCGTCGAAGCGCTCGAGCGTGGCGTCGGCGAGCATCGCCAGCTCGGCGCCGCCGAGCGTGACGGCATCGGCGGCGAGCACGCCGGCACCGCCGCTGTTGGTGACGATCAGCAGCCGCTCGCCGGTGCCGCGTGGCGCGCGCGCCAGCGACTCGACGGCGACGAACAGATCGAGCAGGTTCTCCACGCGCAGCATTCCGGCGCGCGCCACCGCGGCGTCGAACACGCGGTCAGCGCCGGGCGCAGCACCGGTGTGCGCGGCCGCCGCCAGCGCCGCCTGCGGCGTGCGCCCGCTCTTGACCACGATCACCGGCTTGTTGCGCGCCGCCGCGCGCGCTGCCGACAGGAACTTGCGCGGCGTCTTGATCGTTTCCAGGTAGAGCAGGATCGCGCGCGTGCCGGCGTCACCGCCCAGGTAGTCGACCAGGTCGGCGACGTCGACGTCGGCGCGCTCGCCTACCGCGACCACGTGCGAAAAACCGATCTCGCGCGCGCCGGCCCAGTCGAGCACGGCGGCGGCGAGCGAGCCCGACTGCGACACGAAAGCGAGCTTGCCCGGCCGCGCGCCGGCCGGCACGAGGCTGGCGTTCAGGCCGAGACCGGGCACCAGCAGGCCGATGCCCTCGGGGCCGAGGATGCGCAGCAGGTGCGGGCGGGCCGCCTTGAGCATCTGGTCGGTCAGGCTGCGGCCGCGCCGGTCGCGCTGCGCCTGCAGTCCGGCGGTCAGCACCAGCGCCGCCTTGCCGCCGAGGCTGCCCAGCTCCTCGATCAGTCCCGGCACCGTGCGCGGCGGCGTGCAGATCACCGCCAGGTCGGGCGCCTGCGGCAGCTCGCGCAGGTGGCTCCAGGCGCGCTCGCCGGCGACTTCGCGATGGCGCAGGTTGACCGGCCACAGCGGCCCGGCGAAGCCGCCGGCGCGCAGGTTGCGGAACACGGCGGCGCCGAGGCTGCCGGCACGGTCGGAGGCGCCGATCACCGCGACCGAGCGCGGCGCCAGCAGGTGTTCGAGATTGCGTGTGGTCATGGCGAGCCAGCGCGGGTGCCCGTGCCGGCGAACACCAATGTCGAGCGGCGCCCGAGATGGGTGAAGTTGCGCTCGAGCCAGCGGTCGGCGGCGTCGCGACCGATCCGGTGCAGGCGGCTGACGAACGGCCAAGCGGCGTTGCCCTTGCTCGCGGCGCTGAGTTCGGCCATTTCCTGCTCGCAGTCGATCCGGTGCAGGCGCAGGGCGTCGATCTGGGCGAACAGCGAGTTGCGTCCGGCCGCCTTCGGCAGCCCCTCGGCCTTGAGCAGTTGCTTGAGCAGCGTGATCGTGCGCAGCTCCTTGACCAGGCTGGCGTTGAAGGTGATCTCGTTGAGGCGGTCGAGGATCTCCTGCACCGTGGTCGGCACGCGCTGGCGGAACGTCGGGTTGATCTGCACCAGCACCAGGTCGTGGGTCGGGCTCTCGGCCACCAGCGGCAGCAGCGAGGGGTTGGCGACGTAGCCGCCGTCCCAGTAAACCTCGCCGTCGATCTCGACGGCGCGAAACAGCGTCGGCAGGCAGGCCGAGGCCATCACCGCGTCTGCGGACAGTTCGGCGCCGGTGAACTCGCGCAACTCGCCGGTGCGCACGTTGGTGGCGGAGACGAACACGCGCATGCGGTCGCAGCGGCGCACGCGCTCGAAGTCGACCTCGGCGGTGACGATCGCGCGCAGCGGGTTGATGTCGAGCGGGTTGAACTGGTAGGGCGAGAGCGTGCGCGCGACCCAGTCGGCGTACCAGCCCAGAGGCGAACCCGCCCAGTCGCCGAACAGCGCCGTGAGCGCGTGCCCGGCGGCGGCCGCCTGGCTCACCCGCGACCAGAAGCGGCGCAGGTGCTCGCGCGCCGCCGTGCGGCCGCCTTCCATCAGCCCGTCGGCGAGCACCACCGCGTTCATCGCGCCGGCGCTGGTGCCGCTGACGGCGTCGATCTCGAGCCGCTCGTCTTCGAGCAGGCGGTCGAGCACGCCCCAGGTGAAGGCGCCGTGGGCGCCGCCGCCCTGCAGCGCCAGGTCGATCCGGCGTCGTTCGCGTGTGCTCATCGTTCGCTTTTGTCAGGGTGGCGCGCCGTGCGCTGCCGCCGGCGCGGGTTCTCGTGCAGCGACTTCATTCGGCTTCCTCGAAGTCGTCGCGCGCCGAAGTCGAGGTCGATCCTTCGGCGGCCAGCGCAGCGGTCGCCTTGCACCACTGCTGGACCAGGCGCCGCAGGCGGCTCAGATCGTCGAGCACGGCGTCGGCCGGCTCGACCTCGATCCTTCGGCCCACCATCGCAGCCAGCACGCTCGCCTTGCCGTGCTGGTAGGCGCGTTCGAAGTCGGCCAGCGCTGCGCCGGCCTGCGTCGCCGTTGCCTGCAACGCGGCTGCCGCCGCCGCCTGTGCCGGCGCCAGGGCCGCGCTCAGCTCAGCGTCGGCCGCGGCGGCGGTCAGCCGTTGGACCGACGGTGCCAGGCGAGCGACCTCCTCCAGATATCGGGTGCTGCGCAGCGTGTGCGTGAGCGCATCGGCGACGTCGCGCGGCATGCTCTCGGCGCGCAGTCCGGCGATGAATTCGGTGATCGCCACCGCCAGCCGGCGCACGGAATCGGACTCGGCGGCAAGCGACCTCGGGGCGCCGAGCGCGGCGCGGGCGATGGTGCCGGCGGCCGCCTGCAATCGCGGCAACTCGGCGCGCGCGGCCGCCAGTGCCAGCTCAGGCGTGGTGGCGAGCGTGGCGTCCAGATGCTGCGGTTGCGCCAGGTCGTCCTCGGCGCTGCGGTAGAGCCGCTCCAGCAGCGTTGCGAATCGGCCGGCGAAAGGCAGCAGCAGCAGCACGCCCAGGACGTTGAACACCGTGTGGAACAGCGCCAGGATTGCGGCCGGTTGGCCGGCGAGGTCGAACGCCAGCGCGAGCTGGTCCACGGTCCACAGCAGCACCGGCAGCAGGGCCAGCGCGACGACGCCGGTCACCAGGTTGAAGCCGATGTGGCCGAGCGCAAGGCGCCGCGCAGCGGCGGTGGCCTTCAGCGCGGCGAGCGCCGCGGTGACCGTGGTGCCGACATTGGCGCCGATCACCGCTGCGGCCGCGGCCGGCAGGCCCACCAGGCCACCGGCGGCGGCGGTAAGGATCAGCGCGATGGCCGCGCTCGACGATTGCGTGAGCACCGTCACGACAAAGCCGAGCGCAAGCGCCGCCGCCCAGTGTGCCACCGCGCCACCTTCGATCGCGACCGTGCCGTAGTCCGCGGCCAAAGCGGCAAACGCGGCTCGCATCAGATCCAGGCCAAGAAAGAACAGGCCGAAGCCGGCAAGAGCTTCGCCCAGCCCCTGTACGCGTTTGCCTGCGGCGAGCAGGCGCAGCGCCACGCCGACGGCGACGAGCGGCAGCGCGAAGGCGTCGATCCTGAAGCCGACACCGACCAAACTGACGAGCCAGCCGGTCATTGTCGTGCCGACGTTGGTGCCGAAGATCACGCCCAAGGCTTGCCGCAGCGTCAGCATTCCGGCGTTGACGAAGCCGATCGCCGCCACCGTCACCGCGCTCGACGACTGCACCAGCGCCGTCACCAAGATGCCGGCGGCGACGCCGCGCAGTGGCGTCGAGGTCCAGCGGCCGAGCAGGCGCTTGAGGCGCCCGCCGCCGAAGGCCTTCAGGCCCTCGGTCATCATCAGCATCGCAAGCAGGAACAGCGCCAGCCCGCCGGCGGCCGTGGCAGCGGTGGTGAAGTTCATCGGCGCGGCGGCTGGCGTTCGCTCATCGGAGCTGCGCCAGGTAGTCGATCAGCTCGTCCATGTCAGGGTCGTTGACCGCGCGTGCCTTGCGCCGTGCGAGCGCCGGGCCGAGAACCTCGGCGGCGGCGCCGGTGCCGGTGGTCAGCTCGTACAGCGCCTGGCGGTCGAGGCGGGCGCCGACGCCGTCGAGCGGACTGGCCGGATTGCCGCGACCGCCGATCGAGTGACACAGCGCGCAGCCGAGGCGCGCATAGGCGCGCTCGCCGACGGCGATGCGCTCGGGGTCGATCTTCGGCGCAACGGGCACGGGCATCGGTGCGAGCGCAGGCTCGACGGCCGGCGCAACTGCCTTGGCCACCGGTGGCACAGGCCGCGGCACAGGCGGTGCAACCGCCGGCGGCGGTTCGAGCGGGGGCGCAATGCGCACCTCGTCCTTGACCACGGCGGGCGGCGCCGGCGGCGCCTCGACCACCGCCGGCACTTCGGCCGGCGGCACCGGCGCGGCGACCGGCGGTGCCGCGACCCTGGGATCGCGACCGGGCAGGTTGTGCACGAGCGCGAACAGCGCCGCCAGCAGCGCCACCAGCACCGCGCTCGCCGCCGCCAGCCATCTCGCGATCGCTTGCCGTGTCATCGGATCAGACCCAGTCGAAGATCTCGGAGTGCACGCGAGCCGCCGGCACGCCGAGGGTCGAGAGCGCGCGCTCGGCCGTGCGCGTCATCGGCGTCGGCCCGCACAGGAAGTAATGGAAACGGTGGCGCGTGACCGGCAAATGGCGCATCAGCACGTCTTCCGTGACGTAACCGCGCTCGCCGCTCCAGTCGGGCTCGGGCTCCTGCAGCAAGTGCACGACCTTCAGATCGAGCCGCTGGCGCAGCGCCTCGAGCTCCTCGCGGAAGGCGACCCGCTCCCAGCGGCGGTTGCCATAGAAGAGCACCAGCGGCCGGCGATCGCCGCGGTCGGCGAGCGTGCGCAGCATCGACAGTATCGGCGCGATGCCGACGCCGCCGGCGACGAAGGCATAACCGAAGGCGTCCGGGTGCTCGTCGACGCCGAAGGTGCCGTAGGGCGCATCGACGTAGACGGCCTCGCCGACCGCGGTGTCCTTGATCGTCGCCGTGAAGTCGCCGAGCGCCTTGATCGCCAGTTCGATGCGGTCGCCATGCTCGGCACTCGACGCGATCGAAAACGGATGCTCGCGCATCGCGAACGGCGAGGCGCGCAGGCTGACCCACGCGAACTGTCCCGGCGCAAAGCGCAGCCGCGTGCCCGCCGGCGGCTCGAGCGCCAGCGTGCACACCCGGCCGCGCTCGGGGCGCACCTGCGCCACGCGCCAGGGCCGGCGCACCAGAGCCCATGGCCGCAGCACGCGCACGTAGGCGATCAACACGCCCCACAGGGCGCCGTAGGCGATCCAGAGGCCCTGCTTCCAGGCCGTGTCCAGATAGCGGCCGGCGCCCAGCACGTGCCAGAAGGCGAGCGCCAGCGCCAGCGTCGACAGCAGCGCGTGGGCGATGCGCCAGACGTCGTACTCGAGCCGAAGCTGGCGCCGCAGGAGCGAACTGAAAACGACCAGTGCGAACAGCGCCAGCGAGACGCGGCCGGCGGTCATGTAGCCGGGTGCCTGGCGCGGGTCGGCGACGCCGAGCGCTTCGGGCATGGTGACGGCCAGGATCAGCACGTGACCGGCGGCGAGCGCCAGCGCCGCGATCGCCAGGTAGCGGTGGAAGTAGTAGACGATGTCGATGCCGAACGGTGCGGTGGCGCGCTTGAAGCGCGCGGTCAGCGCGAACTGCACGCCGAGCATCGCCAGGCTGGCGTAGCCGATCGCCATCGCCAAGTCCCAGGCGAAGCCGCTGCCCGGCGCCGGCGCCGCCAGCAGCGCCAGCAGCGGCGCGCTCACCACGCCGACGTAGATCGCGAGCCACAGCGCAGCGCGTGCGCCGGCGCGAAGGCGCGGACTGGAGTCGTGGCTGGCCGACATCGTCTCTGCGTCGAACGCTTAGCGCGGACGCACCAGTAGCAGCGGCGTAGCGCAGCGCGCCGCCACGCGCATCGCCACCGAGCCGAGCAGCGCCGATTTCAACGCGCCGCGACCGTGTGAACCCATCACCAGCAAATCGAGGCGATGGCTGGCGGCGTAGGCGGCGATCTCGTCGCCCGGCGAGTTCGAGGCGCGGCACACGGTCTCGACCGCCAGGCCGTCCTTGGCGAACAGGCGCAGAGCCGGCGCCAGCACCGCGTCGAAGGCCTCGGCCTGCGCCGCCAGGATCTTCTGCGGCGAGTACAGCGGCGCCGGCGCGTCGCCGAAGCCCGGGATCACGATCGTCGCCAGGTCGGGAACGACGTGCATCAGGTGCAGCGACGGCGCAGTGCCGAACAACTGCCGGTAGCGCAGCACGAAGCGCACCGCCGCCAGTCCGTAGGCGCTGCCGTCGAGCGCGATGCCGACCGCGAGCGAATCGCGCCGCGCCACCGGCGCACCGCGCAGCAGCAGCAGCGGTTTGCGGCAGGTGGCGAGCACGGCGTTCGCGACCGAGCCGAACAGCAGACCCTTGAGCGCCGTGCGCCCGCGCGATCCCATCACCACCAGATCGGCGTCGCTCGCGGCGGCGCAGGCGCCCACTGCCGGGCCGGGGTTGCCGACCACGCGCCGCGCGCGCACTTGGATGCCAGCGCGCCGCAGCTTTGCCATCGCCGGTTGCAGGACCGCGTCGGCCTCGGCGCGGCGCTGCGCGCGCACCAGTTCGGCGCCGGCGGCGCGCAGCGCGCGCAGCGGCAGCGACGGCTGCACGTTGAGCAGTTCGACCTCGTCGATGGCGGCGGTCAGCGTGCCGCGCGCACAAACGAAGTCGAGCGCGGCGTTGCTGCAACGGCTGCTGTCGACCGGCATCAGGATCTTCATCTGTCCTCCTCGAGTGCGGCGATCATGGGCTCAGCCGAGCAGGCGCGACTCGACCCGCGTCAAGGCTTCGGCCGATCCGAACAGGACCACGACGTCGTCGGCCTCCAGCCGCGTCTCGGGCGCCGGCGCCAGGATGCGGCGGCCGGCACGCATCAGCGCCGTGATCGACACCCGCTCGCGCTCGAGGTCGAGCTCGTCGAGGCGGCGGCCGACCGCAGTGCCGCCGGCCGGCAGGCGCACCGAGTGCAGGCGGTCGGCGTCGTCGTCGGCGCCGCTCAAGGCGTCGCCGCCGTGGAACAGCTCGCGCAGCAGCCGGTAGCGGTCGCTGCGCGCGTCGCGCATCCGGCGCAGCACGTGCGACAGCGGCACCTCGAGCAGCATCAGCGCGTGGGCGACGATCATCATCCCGGCTTCGAGCGTCTCGGGGACGACCTCGGTGGCGCCGGCGGCGCGCAGCTCCTGCACCCGGCTCTCGTCGCGCGTACGCACCATCACCGGAAGCTGCGGCCGCAGCGCGCGCACGTGGTGCAGCACCTTGAGTGCGGCGCCGACGTCGTCGTGGCTGACGATCAGCAGGCGCGCCGTGGCCAGCCCGACCGCCTCCAGCATTTCGCGCTCGGCAGCGTCGCCGTAGTAGACCGGCTCGCCGGCGGTGTGCGCGTCGCGCACGCGCGCCGGATCGAGGTCGAGGGCGACGTGGGCGATGCCCTCGCGCTCGAGAAAGTTGGCGACACTCTGGCCGATGCGGCCGTAGCCGCAGATGATCACGTGGTCGCGCAACGGCTGCGCCTGCACGATCTGCGGTCCCGGCACTCCGGTCGGCACCGGTGCCGGGCCGCCGAGCAGCGCCGCGAGCCGGCGGTTGGAGCGGATCAAGAACGGCCCGGCGATCATGCTGAACAGCACCGCCGCCAGCGCGATCTGCGCGCTGCGCGCGTCGATGCCGCCAGCGGCCAGTCCGAGCGCGAGCAGGGCAAAGCCGAACTCGCCGCCGAGTGCGAGCACGATCGCCGTGCGCCAGGCGGTGCGCGCCTCGTAGCCGGCCGCGGCGACCAGGCCGGCGACCAGCAGCGCCTTGACCAGCAGCAGTGCCGCGGCCGCGGCCAGCGCCCACGCCCAGACCTCGGCCAGCGCCGCCGGATCGATCAGCATGCCGATCGAGACGAAGAACAGCCCGAGAAGCACGTCGCGAAAGGTGCGAATGGTCGACTCGATCTGGTGCCGGAACTCGGTGGCGCCGAGCATCATCCCGGCGAGGAAGGCGCCAAAGGCCATCGACAGACCGAGGCTGTCGGTGATCGCCGCCGAGGCAAGCGACACCAGCAGCACGGTCAGCGTGAACAGCTCCGGCGAGCGGCGTTCGGCGATGGCGTGAAACAGCGGCCGCAGCAGCCAGCGGCCGGCCAGGTAGACGATCGCGAAGGCGGCGAGCGCGTTGACCAGCGCCCAGGCGAGCGGCAGGGCGAGCGCGCCGGCGGCCACACCGAGCGCCGGGATGATGATCACGAACGGCACCGCGGTCACGTCCTGGAACACCGACATCGCCAGCGCCAGGCGGCCGTGGCGGCTGCCATCTTCGCCCTGCTCGGCGAGCTGCTTGGCGATCACCGTGGTCGAGGACTGTGCGAACACCGCGCCGACGATGAACGCGGCCGCCGCCGGCAGGCCCAGCCCCCAAGCGGCGAGCCCGACCAGCGCCGTGGTCAGCAACACCTGGCCGGTACCGAGCACGAACACCGAGTGGCGCAGCGCGTAGATCTGCGGCAGCGAGAAGTTCAGGCCGATCGTGAACAGCAGGAAGACGATGCCGAACTCGGCCACCAGGCGGATCGTCTCGGCGCCGCTCACCAGCCCAGTCACGTGCGGGCCGAGCAGGGCGCCGACCGCCAGATAGCCGAGGCTCGAAGGAATGCCGACGCGGTGAAACAGCGCCACCGCCGCCACCGCGGCGCCGAGCAGCACCAGGATCTCGATGAGCGGCGTCACGCGCGGCCCCCGCGCGCCGTCGCGGCGGCGCTATCGGTTGCGCTCACGACAACGCCGCGCCGCGCAGCAGCAGCACGTCGCAGGGCGCAGACTGGACCGTGTGCAGGCTGACGCTGCCGAGCCAGGCCGCTTCGAGTTCCGACTTGCCGCGCGCAGCCAGCGCCACCAGGTCGGCGTCGAACTCGCCGATCCAGCGGTCGATGCAGGTCGCCGGGTAACCGTGCTCGACGCGCAGCGTGCGCCGGGCGGCGCCGATACCGGCGGCGTCGGCCCAGGCCGCGAGCTCGCGCAGCAGCCGCTCGCGCGCGCCATCGCGGTAGGTGGCGACGGTGGCGTCGTCGACGCTCGCGTACTGCATCAGGCCGTCGTATGGCAGCTCGAAGGCGTGGGCGATCGTCAGATGCGCGTGCGGCAGCCAGGCGGCGGTCGCGCGCAGCGCGGCGGCCGCCGGTGCCGACAGGTCGGTCGGCGCCAGCACGCGCGCGTAGTTGAGAGGCGGCGGCCGCTTGACCACCAGCACCGCGCAGGGCGCGAGCCGCAGCAGCTTCTGCGCCGTGGTGCCGAGCAGTTCGCGCACCGGGTGCGCGCCGTGCGAGCCGACCGCCAGCAGGTCGGCGCCGGTCGCGGCAGCCTGGCGCGCAAGTTCCTGCGGCACGCGGCCACAGGCAACGCGCGCCTCGCAGCGCAGGCGGTGGCGCGCCGCCAGTCCGTCGGCCTCGCGCCGCAGCCGCTGTCCGGCGGCGGCAGCGGCTTCCTCCTGCGTCGGCCGCGCCTGTCCGAGTGCGGCCGCCAGCGAGGCGCCGACGTCGTCCCACAGCGACGACGGCACCACGTGCGCCAGCGTCAGGCTCGCGCCGTGCGCGGCCGCCCATTCTGCGGCGCGCTCGACGACGGCCTCGCTGGCGGCGGAGAAGTCGGTCGCGGCGACGATCCGGCGCAGCGACGCGATCGCGGTCGGGGCGCGGTCCGACATCGGAGTCTTTGCGCTCATCGGGCGCACGATACCGGGCCAAGCGCGCAGGCGCTGGCGCGCGTCGAACGCGGCGCCGTCGCCCCCGCCGCAGCGGGGGCACGCTCAGGCCTGGCGCACGATCAGCAGCGGCACGTCGCAGCGCGCGCCCAGGCGTGCCGTGACCGAGCCGAGGAGCACGTTTTCCAGCCGCGTCTTGCCGTGGCAGCCGATCAGGAACAGGTCGATCGCTTCGCGCTTGGCCAAGTCGGCCAGCGCATCGCCGGGCTTGCCGCCGACCAGCATGTGCTCGGTGGCGGCGACGCCCGCCTGCTTGAGCTTGCGCCGCGCCGGCGCGATCGCCGTCTCGTAGGCCTCGGTGCGCATGGCGCGCACCTTCTCGTGCGTGAACTCGGTGCTGGTCAGGTTGGCGAGCGCGGTGCGCAAGTGGATCGGCACTTCGTCGACCACGTGCACCAGGTGCAGCGTGAAGTCCGGCCCGAACAGGTCGCGCTGCGCGATCAGGTAGTCGAGCGCGGCGCGGCTGTCGGCGCTGTCGTCGTAGGCGAGCGCGACCTTGAGCGCGGCCTGGGGCACCGGCCGCTCGTGGCGCAGCAGCAGCACCGGCGTGGCGCAGCCGGCGAGCACCGCGCGCGACACCGATCCCATCAGCATCCCCAGGCGCGAGCTGCGACCGTGCGCGCCCATGACGATCAGGTCGCAGCGGTCGGCGGCCGCCTGGCGCACGATGCGCTGCGCCGGGTCGCCGATCGGATGCACCGCCTTGACCGTGATGTGCGCAGCGTGCAGCGCGCGCACCGCCGGCGCCATCAGGCGGCGGCTCACGTCGGCCAGGTACTGCGGCACCTCGTCGGCCCCGGCCATGGCGATCACGCGCGGCAGCTTCGGCAGCGGCACGTGCAGCAGGGTCACCCGCATCTCCCCTCGCAACGGCGCCGGGCGGGCGCAGACGAAGGCGAGCGCCGCCTTGCTGTGTTCGCTGCCGTCGTAGGGAAGGAGAATCCTCATTGCCTGGCTCCGCTGGCGGCTTGCTCGGCCGGGCGCTGTCCGAGCAGGAACTTGAAGGCATCCATCGGCAGCGGGAACAGGATCGTGGCGCCGCGGTCGCCGGCAACGTGGGTCATGGTCTGCAGGTAGCGCAACTGCATCGCCTCGGACTGCTTCGACAGCGTCTGCGCCGCCTCCAGCAGCGCCGCCGCCGCCTGCTTCTCGCCCTCGGCGTGGATCACCTTGGCGCGCCGCTCGCGCTCGGCCTCGGCCTGGCGGGCGATCGCGCGCACCATCGACTCGTTGATGTCGACGTGCTTGATCTCGACGTTGGAGATCTTGATGCCCCAGGCTTCGGTGGCGGCGTCGAGGATTTTCTGGATGTCGAGGTTGAGCCGATCGCGCTCGGACAGCATCTCGTCCAGTTCGTGCTTGCCGAGGACGCTGCGCAGCGTCGTCTGCGCCAGCTCGCTCGTGGCGACGAGGAAGTTTTCGACCTGGATGATCGCCTTCTGCGGGTCAATCACGCGGAAGAACACGACCGCGTTGACCTTGACCGAGACGTTGTCGCGCGAGATCACGTCCTGCGGCGCCACGTCCATCGCGATCACGCGCAGGTCGACGCGCACCATCTGCATCAGTCCGGGAATGACGATGACGATGCCCGGACCCTTGACCTTCCAGAAACGTCCGAGCAGGAAAACCACTGCTCGTTCGTACTCGCGCAAGATGCGAAACGACGCAATCGCCAGCAAAAACAGCAGCAGCAGCAACGTGCCGAGGCCCAAAGGCAGGTCAGGAAGCATGGCGTTCTCCAGTGTGGTCGTCCAACTCCGTTACCAGGGTCAACCCGTCGACGGCGGTCACGCGTACGCGCGTGCCGACCGCCAGCGGCTTGGTGCTGCGCACGCGCCAGCGTTCGCCGTGGATGTCGGCCCAGCCGCCTTCGGCGTCGACCGAGAACACGGTGCCGGTGGCGCCGACCATCTCCTCGACGCCGCTGACCACGGCACGCTTGCGCGCGCGCAGGGCCAGTCCGCCGCCGACGATGATCAGCGCCGCGCTTGTCAGCGCCACGATCAGGATCGCCATCAGCGGGATGCCGAAGCCGGGCACGTCGGGTTCAACCAGCATCATGCCGCCGGCGACGAAGGCGACGATGCCGCCGATGCCGAAGACGCCGAAGCGCGGCACCAGTGCCTCGGTCACCATCAGTGCCGCGCCCAGCAGCAGCAGGACGACGCCGACCCAGTTGACCGGCAGCATGTGCAGCCCGTACATCGCCAGCAGCAGCGAGATCGCGCCGGCCACGCCGGGCACGCCGAAGCCGGGGCTGGTGAACTCGAAGAACAGGCCGTAGACGCCGATCATCAGCAGCACCATCGCCACGGTCGGGTTCGACAGCACCGCCAATGCGCGCGTGCGCCAGTCGGGCTCGATGTGCTCGACCTTGGCTTCGGCCAGCGCCAGCGTCACCTGCTTGTACTTGGTCAGAGCGACCGTGCGGCCGTCGATCTGGCGCAGCAGGTCGGGCACGTCGGCGGCGATCAGGTCGATCACGCCCACCTTGAGCGCGTCCTCGGACGGCAGGCTCAGCGCCTCGCGCACCGAGCGCTCGGCGAAGTCGGCGTTGCGGCCGCGCAGCAGCGCCAGGCCGCGGATGAAAGCGGCGGCGTCTTCGACCGCCTTGGCCGCGGCGGCGTCGAGCGGGCGCGGCGGCGCCTTCGCGTCCTTGGCCGGCTCGCCCTTGGCGTCCTTGGCCGGTTCGGCCGCCTTGCCCTTGTCTTCGGCCGGCGGTGCTCGGCCCGGCATGCCGATGGCCACCGGCGTGGCCGCACCGAGGTTGGTGGCCGGCGCCATCGCCGCGATGTGGCTGGCGTAGACGATGAAGGTGCCGGCACTGGCGGCGCGCGCGCCCTCGGGGGCGACCAGGGTTGCCACCGGCATCGGCGCGGCCAGGATGTCCTTGATGATCGCGCGCATCGAGGTGTCGAGCCCGCCCGGCGTGTCCATCTCGAGGATTGCCAGCGTCGCGCCGCGTTCGCGCGCGCGCGTGAGGCCGCGGTGCACGAAGTCGGCCGTGGCCGGACCGATCAGGCCCTCGATGCGGAACACCAGAACCAGCGGTTCCGCTTCGGCCGCCGGCTCCTGCGCGCGCGTGCCGGTCTGGGGCAACAGCGCCAGGGCGGCGCCGGTCAGTGCCAAAGCCAGCAGGAACAGGCGATAGAAAAGGCGCATCGGCGAGGCTGGCTTCACGGGTTGGGATCGATTGTGCCGCGAGCAGCGCTCAAGAGCATACGCGTGCATGTTGTCGGTGCCGGCAATGTCGCCTGTTGACCAAGGTCAGCCGGCGGCGCGCTTGGTGCAGGTCACCCGCGCTTGTACCGACGGCGGTCGCGTGCGACAGTGAGTACGCAACGGACGACGCTGCGGTGCGGGCGTCTGCGATCGCGCAAAGACGGGGCACGGCCATGGAAAAGAAGCAGATGTTCTCGTTGTGGTACTTCGTCGCCGCCCTGGTGATGCTGCTGCTTCTACAGGATTACCTGGCGCGCGCGGCGGTCGAGACGATCAACTACAGCGAATTCAAGCAGTTGCTGCGCGAACGCAAGTTGAGTGACATCGTCATCACCGACACCCACATCACCGGCAGCGTCCAGGCGCAGGCGCTGGCCGGCGTCCTGCCGCCGCAGCGCGCCGAGGCGATCGCGCGCGAAGGCGGCCTGCACCGCTTCCGCACCGTGCGCGTCGAAGACCCGCAACTGGTCGCCGACCTGCAGGCAGCCGGGGTCAACTTCGCCGGCCGCGTCGAGGCGCGCTGGCTGGCGACCCTGCTGTCGTGGGTGATCCCGGTGGTGCTGTTCGTGGCGATCTGGCTGTACCTGATCCGGCGCATGGGCATGATGGGCGGCGGCGGCGGGTTGCTGGAGATCGGCAAGAGCAAGGCCAAGGTCTACATGGAGAAGCAGACCGGGGTGACTTTCGCCGATGTGGCCGGCATCGACGAGGCGAAGGAAGAACTGATGGAGATCGTCGAGTTCCTGCGCAACCCGAATCGCTACCGGCGTCTCGGCGGCAAGATTCCGAAGGGGGTGCTGATCGTCGGTGCTCCGGGCACCGGCAAGACGCTGCTCGCCAAGGCGGTCGCCGGCGAGGCCGGCGTGCCGTTCCTGACCATCAGCGGCTCGGACTTCGTCGAGATGTTCGTCGGCGTCGGCGCCGCGCGCGTGCGCGACCTGTTCAAGCAGGCCGAGGAGAAGGCGCCCTGCATCATCTTCATCGACGAGCTCGACGCCCTCGGCAAGGCGCGCGGTGTCGGCGGCTGGGGCGGCCACGACGAGCGCGAGCAGACGCTCAACCAGTTGCTGGTCGAGATGGATGGTTTCGAGTCCAACCGCGGCGTGATCATCATGGCCGCCACCAACCGGCCCGAGATCCTCGACCCGGCGCTGATGCGGCCGGGGCGCTTCGACCGCCACGTCGCCATCGACAAGCCCGACCTCAAGGGCCGGCACGCGATCCTGCAGGTGCACACGCGCAACGTGCGGCTGGCGCCGCAGGTCGAACTGGAACGAGTCGCCGCGCTCACGCCGGGCTTTGCCGGCGCCGATCTCGCCAACCTGGTCAACGAGGCGGCGCTGCACGCGGCGCGCGAAGGCAAAGAGGCGGTCGACATGAAGGACTTCGACGCCGCGCTCGACCGCATCATCGCCGGCCTGGAGAAGAAGAACCGGGTGATGAATCCGCTGGAGAAGGAGACGGTCGCCTACCACGAGGCCGGGCACGCGATCGTCGCCGAGTCGCGGCCGCACGCCGACCGCGTGGCCAAGATTTCGATCATCCCGCGCGGCATCGCCGCCCTCGGCTACACGCAGCAGCAGCCGACCGAGGACCGCTACCTGATGAAGCGCAGCGAACTGCTCGACCGCATCGACGTGCTGCTCGCCGGTCGCGTCGCCGAGGAGATCGTCTACGGCGATGTTTCCACCGGCGCCCAGAACGACCTGTCGCGCGCCACCGAGATCGTGCGCAGCATGGTCGCCCGCTATGGCATGAGCGCCGAGCTCGGACTGGCGACCTTCGAGGAGCCGCGCAGCGCGCCGTTCCTGCACACGCCGCTGCCGGAAAGCAGCCGCAACTACAGCGAGCGCACGGCGCAGGCGATCGACGCCGAGGTGCGAACGCTGCTCGCCGAAGCGCAGGTGCGCACGCGCGCCACGCTCACCGAGCGGCGCGCGCAGCTCGATGCGCTGGCGCGCCGGCTGCTCGAGGTCGAGGTGATGGACCGCGCGGCGCTGATCGAGCTGATGGCGGCGACCCCGGCGGGCGCCGAAGCGGCGCCGCGGCGCGCGGCGACCGCGCTGGCCGGCAATGGCGAGACCGTGCGCTAGGAGCCTAGCCGCCGCCGACGACGATCAGCGGCCGGCGCGAGGTCTGCAGCAACGCGCTCGTGACCGAGCCGAGCAGCGCCTGACCGACCGCCCCCAGGCCGCGCGGGCCGACGACGATCGCGTCCGCCCCGGTCTCGTCGGCGCGCGCCAGCAGCGTGGTCACGGTCTCGCCGATGCACACGCGCGACTCGACCTGCGCGCCGGTCGGCGGCAGCGCCGCGCGCACGGTCTCGAGCGCGGTCTGGCCGATGCGCTCGCGCCAGGCGGCGCCGCCGGCCGCAGGCAACGGCGCAATCGGCGGCTGCACCGCCACCAGCTCCAGTTCGACCTCGCCAAAGCGCAGCGCGTGGTGCGCGGCCCACTGCGCGGCCACGAGCGCGCTCGGAGAGGCGTCGACCGCAACCAGCAGGCGCAGTCGCTGGCCGAGCGCCGGCGGACACGGCGCCTGCGGCGGCGCCAGCCACACCGGCACGCTGCTGGTCTGGGTCACGCGCAGCGCCACCGAGCCGAGCAGCAGACCGGCGAGCGGTGTCAGGCCGCGCGTGCCGATGACGATCAGATCGGCGCGCTGGCGCTGTGCTTCGGCAACGATCGTCGCCGCCGGCTCGCCGATGCGCGCCGCCGCTTCCCACGTCACCAGGCTGCCGGCAAACAGCTCGCGCGCCTCGGCGAGCTGCGTTTCACCGACCTGGGTCAGTGCGCGCTCGACCGCTCCGGCCTCGGAGTCGGCCATCTGCCAGGCGTGCGGCAGCGGTGGTGCGACCGCCAGCAGCAGTGCATGCAGCGGACGTTCGGCGCCGCCCTGCCAGCCGGCCCAGCAGCGGGCGGCAGCCAAAGCAGTGTCGGAGCCGTCGATGGCGATCAGCACGCGCAGGGGTGAAGGCATCGGGTTTCTCCCGGAAGTTCAGATTCGTCGCGCGACGCGGCGCGCGAGCAGGGCGAGGGCGGCAAAGCCGCCGAGCAGCACGAGCACGAAAACCAATCGCCGGTCCTCGACCAGCGCCAGTCCGAGGTACACCGACCAGAGCGCGAACGGCAGCTCCGACAGCAGCAGCACCGGCACCAGCTTCAGGTACGGATAGCGCAGCACACCGAGAACGATGCTCGGCGCCTCGGCCGGCAGCGCGGTCTTGATCAGCGCCACCTCGAGCACGCTCATCTGCGCCGACAGCACGTTGCCGAGGCGGTTTAGCTCGCGCTCGGCGACGAAGTACTCGGTGACGCGGCGGCCGAGGAAGCGGCCGATGCCATAGGCGAGGTGGCCGCCGAGGAACCAGCCGAGCATCAGCAGCGCCAGCGTTTCGGCCTCGCCCCACGCGTACACCGCCACCGGCACCAGGGCGACGCTGGAGAAGAACATCAGGATCGCCGAGAAGCCGGCCAGGGCGACGAACAGGATCCGGCTGGAGATCGGATGGCGCTCGACGAACTCGCGGCTGAACTCGAGCGCGTCGACGAATGCCGCCTGCAACGATGCCGACAGCCACAGCAGCGCGACCACGGCGAAGATGACCGCGAACAGCAGCGCGTGGCGGCGGACCGGATCCTGGATCACACCTGCGAGCTTAGGCGATGGGCGCGGTGCGCGCCTTGATCCAGCCGCGACTGTTGCCGGGGCGGCCCCGGCGGCCGCCTACTTCAGCCAGCCCTTGCGCTTGAAGAACCAGAACGGCACTACCACGGCGACGGCCATCATCGCCAGCGACATCGGGTAACCCCAGACCCAGCGCAACTCCGGCATGTGCTCGAAGTTCATGCCGTAGATGCTGGCGATCAGGGTCGGCGGCAGCATCGCCACGGCGGCGACCGAGAAGATCTTGACCACCTTGTTCTGGTTGACGTTGATGAAGCCGATGATCGCGTCCATCAAGAAGTTGATCTTGTCGAAGATGAAGGCGGTGTGCGTGTCGAGCGAGTCGATGTCGAGGCGGATCTGCTGCGCCAGCTTGGCGCTGGCCTTGTCCATCCGCTGCTCGCGCGTCAGGTAGGACAGCACGCGCCGGCTGTCCATCAGGTTGCGCCGGATCGTGCCGTTCAGGTCCTCCTGGCGCGCCAGGCGGGTGATGAACTCGGCCGCTTCCTCGTCGGTGCCGCGCCGTTCGGCGAGCACGCGGCCGCTGATTTCCTTGAGCTCGCCGTGCACCGCCTCGAGCACGTCGGCCGAGTACTCGGCGTCGAGCGCGTACAGGTCGAGCAGCAGCGTCAGTGCGCCGCCGTCGGGCACCGGCCGGCCGCGGCAGCGCAGCCGCTGCAGGCGCAGGATCGGCACGTCCTCCTCGTGCAACGTCACGAGCAGGTTGTGACGCAGCGCCATGCGCACGGGAACGATCTCGCACTGCAGGTGGCCGCCGGCGAGGAAGTCGGAGCGCACGTACAGCGTTCCGCCTTCCTCGTAGATGCGCGCGCTCGCCTCGATGTCCTCGTCTTCCTCGACCGCCTCGGTGTCGATGCCGAGCGCATCGCGCAGCCAGGCGCGCTCAGCCTCGTCGGGGGCGACCGCGTCGACCCAGACCAGGCCGCCGTCGGCCAGCTCGGAGGCGACGCCGAGGCTCGCCGACTTCAGTCGCGCATCTTCGACCTTGAACAGGTAAATCATCGTCGCCTCGACCAGGATCGGCTGGCATCGGCCGGGCAGCGCGCGCCGCCGCGCGCAGTTAACGGTTGGCCGCGAACGGCTTGACCCAGCGAAACACGCGCATCGGCGGCACGTTGCGCCACTCCCAGTGCTGGCCGGGTTCGCCCAGGTGGCGGGCAAAATAGGTCGCCACGTGCGGCCGCAACTGGTAGGCGACGACGCGACCGCCCGGCGCCAGGGACAGCTCGACCGCGGCCGCGACCTGGCGCGCCGCCTCGGGCGGCAGGGTCGAAAACGGGATGCCCGAGACCACCACGTCCGGCGCCGGCAGCGACCACTGTGCCAGGTGCTCGGCCAGCGCCTCGGCGCGCCCCGCCTGCACGATCAGGCGCACATCGTCGATGCGCCGGCGCAGGCGCGCGCTGAAGGTCGGATTCAGTTCGATCGCGAGCAGGCGCGCGTGCGGCGCCATCGCCCGCAGCAGCGCGCGCGTCGTGCCGCCGGTGCCCGGGCCGAGCTCGACCACGCAGCGCGCCTGCGCCAGGTCGGCCGCGCGCACGACGCGCTGCTCGAGGAACACCGAACTCGGAACCACCGAGGCCACCTCCAGCGGTCGCGCCATGAAACCGCTGAGAAACGCCAGGCCATCGGCCAGACGCGAGGTCTGCGCCCGGCGCCGCTGCGGTTCGACATAGGCAGCCGTCATCGGCTCGGCGGTGCGGTGCACGGCGACCGCTTGCTTTCTCGATTCTTGCGGCACAGGGGCCCCCTCAAAGTTCGGTCGAATTCTGGCTGCGCGGTCGGTTCGCCAAATGGCGGGGTGCTGCGCCGCCGCGCGCAAGCGGCGCACAGTAGCATCAGCCGCAAGCGGCGCGCGAGCCCCCGAGGCCGGCGCCAAGTCGATCGCCGGCAACGTCTGACGCCGATCACAAACGTGCGATCGGGCTGGCCGGCACTTCCGGTTCGCCGCAGTGGCGGGCGATGTGGCTGCGCGCCGCCTCGCGCAGGCGCACGGCGGCGTCCCAGTCGGCTCCGGTCGGAGCGATCGGTGCGCCGAAGGTGACTGTGACCGCGGTCGGTCGCGGCCGCCAGGTGCCGGCCGGCCACAGGCGGCGCGTGCCGTCGATCGCCACCGGCACCACCGCGACGCCGGCCGCTGCGGCGGCGCTGAAGGCGCCCATTCGCAGCGGCCGCAGACCGGGGGCGCGCACGAAGGTGCCCTCGGCGAACACGAACAGTCGGTCGCCGGCGCGCACGACATCGGTCAACTGGCGCGCGTCGGCGACGCTGGCGCGCACCTCGAAGCGCTCGACGTAACGCGTGTGCAGTCGATCCAGGGCAAAGCGCAGCAAGCGCGTGTTCAGCAGTTCGCGCTTGGCGACGAACACCACCGGCTGCGGCAGCACCGCGGTCATCAGCAGGCCGTCGAGGAAGCTCGCATGATTGGCGACGAACACCGCCTGCGCCGCCATGTGCTCGGCGCCGCGCAGTGTCACGCGCACGCCGCCGGCGGCCAGCAGCAGCCGGATCGCGCCACGACACAGGCGCCAGCTCGGCGCGCCCGCCGGCGTGACCGTGAGCGCGGCGAGCAGGGCGGCGGCGATCAGCGCGAACAGGCTCCAGGCGTAGAGCGCATACAGCGTCTGCGCCGCCTCGCCGCCAGCGCGAACGATCCAGCCGCCGGTAGCACCGCTTGCCAGCCGCAGCAACTGCAGCCAGGCCGGGCGGCCGGCGGCGCCGAGTTCGCCCGCCTCCCAGGCGTCGCGCGTGGCGGCGCGGCGGATCTTGCCGCTCGAGGTTTTGAGCACGCTGTGCGGCGGCGCCAGCACCACCTCGTCGGCGGGCGTGCCAAGCAGCGCCAGCGCGCGCTCGTTGATTGCGCGCACCAGCACCTCGCGTGCCGGCGCGTCGCCGCCGCGGGTCTCGGCCACCACCACCAGACGCTCGGTGCCGGCGGCCGGATCGCGGCTGCCGAATACCGCCACGCAGCCCTTGCGCACGCCCGGCAGCAGGCCGACCGCCTCTTCAAGCTCGTACGGGTACAGGTTGTGACCGGCGCGGATGATCACGTCCTTGACGCGGCTGGTCAGCACCAGCTCGCCGTCGATCAGGTAGCCGAGGTCGCCGCTGTCGTGCCAGCCGTCGCGCACAAGCTGCGCGCTCGCCTGCGGATTGCGGTAGTAGCCGGCGGTGGCCGAGGGGCCGCGGAACTCGACGCGGCCGACGCGGCGTTCGGGCAGCGCGCGTCCCTCGCCGTCGACCACGCGCAACTCGTGGCCGGGCAGCGGCGGCCCGCACAGCGCGAAGCGCAGCGGCTGCGCCTCGTCGGCGGCGGCCGGATCGGCGCGGCCGTGGCGGCTGAAGGCGGCGCGCGCCACGCGGTCGATGCGCGCACCGCGTCCGGGCCGGGGCACGGCCAAGCCGACCGCGCACTCGGCCAGCCCGTACACCGGGGTCATCGCCTGCGGCGCAAAGCCGTGCGCGGCGAAACGCTGCGCGAAACGCTCGATCGTCTCCGGGCTGACCGGCTCGGCGCCGTTGGCGCACAGCCGCCACGACGACAGGTCGAGGCCGGCGAACTGCTGCGCGTCGTAGTGGCGCAGCAGCAGTTCGAAGGCGAAGTTCGGCGCCGCGGTCACCGAGCCGCGGTGGTGGTCGATCGCCCACAGCCAGCGGCCGGGACGCGCCAGGAAGGCGAGCGGCGACATCAGCACCAGCGGGCAGGCGTTGTACAGGCTCCCCATCCAGGTGCCGATCAGTCCCATGTCGTGGTACAGCGGCAACCAACTGACGCAGACATCGGCCGGGGTGAGCTCGACGCGCTCGCTCCAGGCGCGGATGTTGGCCATGACGTTGCCGTGCGTGAGCATCACGCCCTTCGGGTTACCGGTGCTGCCCGAGGTGTACTGCAACAGCGCCAGCTCGGCCGCGCGTGCGTCGGCGCCGGGCGGCGCCGCGCTCGCCAGATCGTCGACCGTGAGCACCGCCGCCAGCGACGGCACCTGCGGCCGCATCAGACGCGCCAGCGGCGCCACCTGTGGCACCGTGATCAGCACGCGCGCCTCGCAGTTGGCGAGGATCGTCGCGTGCCGGCGCATGTGGTCCTCGAGCTGCGACGGCCGCGCCGGCGGATAAAGCGGTACCGGCACCGCGCCGGCCAGTTGCGCGCCGAGGAAGCAGGAAAAGAACTCGAGCCCGGTCGGCAGCATCAGCGCCACCGGTGCGCCCTCGACGTCGTGGCCGCGCAGTGCGGCGGCGATCGCACGCGCCGAACGCTGCAGTTCGCCGTAGGTCAGTTCGCTGCGCGGCGCGCTCTCGTCGTCGGCGAGCAGGCGGATGTGCACGCGGTCGGCGTGGCGCTCGACGTGCCAGGCGAGCGCCTCGGCCAGGGTCGTGGCCGACGCCGGCGTGTCGGCGGCAATTGTTGGTAGCGGCACCGGTGCGGTCGCCGCCGGCCGAAGCGTCGGTGCCGCGCCGCGCAGCGCCGCCAGCAGATCGCCGACGGTTTCCGCTTCGGCCAGCACCCGCTGCGGCAGGCGCACGCCAAAGAGGCTTTCGACGCGCATCAGCAGTTCGACCCGGGCCAGGCTGTCGATCGCCAGATCGCGCTCGATCGAGCAGGCCAGCGTGGCGGGCCGGGCGCGCGCAGGATCGAGTTCGCGCGCCAGCGCTTCCACGAGGGCGAGCAGGCGCTGTTCGGCCAGGTCGGCCGCGGGTCGGTCGTCGAGCATCAAGGTGTGATCTTTCCGCAGGCCGGGGCGCGGCTGCGTGCGCCCGCGAGTCTGCGCGGAGCCGGCGAGCGCCGCAATCGTCGCGCGCAATAGCCCCATCCGAGCCGCAACTGCTGACCCCCGGGAAAGCCCGAGGCAGACGGACTGCGCCGTCGAAGCGAACCGCCTCAGCGCCGGTGGCCGGCCGGCAGGATCATCATCGGCCGCTCGTCGCCGCGCAGCGCGAGCACCTCGACCACGCGCGGGTCGTCGAAGGCACCGACGGCGACGCTGCCGAGCCCGAGGGCGACCGCCTGCAGCAGCAGGTTCTGCGCCGCATGGCCGACTTCCATGTGCACGTACATGACTCCGCGCCGGCCGTAGCGGCGCGTCGTTCGCTCCGGTACTGCCGCCAGCACGACCGAGGCCGGAGCGCGCGCCACCCAGCGCTGGCCGAGCGCGGCGGCGGACAGTGCCGCGCGCGGGTCGCCGGCGCTGAACGGCTCCAGGCGGTGGTTGTGCGGGCGGTAGCGATAGACGCCGGCCGCCAGGCCGGTGACCACGCCGACCGCGACATAGACCTCGAGCGGATAGAGCGCTCCAGCCGAAGGCGCCGTGCGCAGGCCGCCGGCGCCGCTGATACCTTGAGCGGACCAAAGCAGTTGTCCTAGCTCGGCCAGCGCCAGCGGCCGGTCGGTGTAGCTGCGCACCGAGCGGCGCGCCTGCAGCGCCGCTTCGACCGACAGCCTGCCGGTCAGCGCCGGGGCGGGCAGCGCGATCGAAGCAGCGGCCGCCGGCCAGGGCGCGGCGAGCGTGCCCAGGGCAGCGGCGGCCAGCATCGTGCAGGCGTCTCGGCGCGGCGCACGCGCCTCGCTCATGGCAAGCGGCGCAGGTACTGGCCGAGCATCTCGGGTGTGACCAGGGTCACGCCGCCGTCGGTGACGTGGAAGCGTTCGCGGTCGGCGGCCGCATCGACGCCGATCGCCATCCTCGGCGGCACCTCGCAGTACTTGTCGACCACCGCGCGGCGCAGCACCGCGCCGGCACCGACGCTCGCGTGCGGCAGCAACACCGAATCCTCGATCAACGCCTCCTCGGCCACGCGCACGCCCGACGACAGCAGCGAGCCGCTCACGCGCGCGCCGCTGACGATGCAGCCGTTGGTGATCAGCGAGTCGACCGCGACACCGCGCCGGCCGTCCTCGTCGAACACGAACTTGGCCGGCGGCAGTTGCTCCTGGTGGGTCCAGATCGGCCACTCGCGGTCGTACAGGTTCAGATCGGGCACGACGCGCGTCAGTTCGAGGTTTGCCTCCCAGTAGGCGTCGACCGTACCGACGTCGCGCCAGTAGGGCTGGCCGCGCGCCATGTTGACGCAACTGTCGCGGAAGTTGTGCGCGCGCAGGCGCCGGCCTTCGCGCAGCAGCGCCGGGATCACGTCGGCGCCGAAGTCTCGCGTCGAGGCCGGCGCGGCGGCGTCGCGCGACAGCGCCGCGCACAGCGTTTCGGCGTCGAACACGTAGTTGCCCATGCTCGCCAGCGCCACGTCGGGCCGGCCGGGCAGCGGCTGCGGCTGCTGCGGCTTCTCGGCGAAGCCGATGATCCAGCCGTCGCCGTCGACCTGCACCACGCCGAAGGAGCGCGCCTGCGCCAGCGGCACCTCGATGCAGGCCAACGTCAGCTCGGCGCCGCTGTCGACGTGCTCGGCGAGCATGCGCTGATAGTCCATCTTGTAGACGTGATCTCCGCCGAGCACGAGCACGTACCAGGGCTCGCGCCGCATCAGCAGGTCGAGGTTCTGGTAGACGGCATCGGCGGTGCCGCGGTACCAGGCCGGCTCGCGCCGTTGCTGCGCCGGCAGCAGCTCGATGAACTCGTCGAAGCGGCCGTCGAGGAAGCTCCAGCCGCGCTGCAGATGGTTGATCAGGCTTTGCGCTTTGTACTGCGTGCACACGCCGATCCGGCGCAGGCCCGAGTTGACGCAGTTCGACAGCACGAAGTCGATGATGCGAAACGTGCCGCCGAAAGATGCCGCCGGCTTGGCGCGCCAGTCGGTCAGTTGCGCCAGCCGCGTGCCGCGGCCGCCGGCGAGCACGATCGCGATCGCATTGCGCACGCTCGCTGCCGGCGCGCGCGCCAGCAGGCGGCGCGGCTGGCGCCGCTCGCGCCGGCCGTCGGCGGTCGGCGGCCGATCGCGCAGTCGTTCGAGGATTTCAGTCATCTCGGGCTCCGGCTCGCTGCCGATCGGCGCCGGCGACATCCGCGGTCGAGGTCGAGCGATCGCGGTCACGTCACCGGCAGCAAGACCGCGCGCCGTCGGGCCAGCAGCCGGCGCAGCGCGATCGGGTGCGCGCGACGGTGCGCGAGGATCGCTGCCGAGCGGCGGCTGCGGCGCACGGCGACGGCATCGGTCGGCTCGAGCGCCGGATGCTCGCCGTCGGCCAGCGGCGCGGCGAAGTAGCGGCGCGTGACCGCAAGCACGCGCTCGACCTGCACTTGCCAAGCGGCCTGCGCTTCGGCAGCGGCGCGGATCTCGGCCACGGGCAGCCACGGCTCATCGTCGCGCGCGGCGTCGAGGGTCGGCTTGAGGTCGGACTCGCAGCGGGGGCGAAGGTCGAGATCAAGCTCGCTCATCGGCGCCTCCGGCACGGTTGCGAGCGGCGACGCGGCGCGAGCCCTGCGTCATGCGCGCAGACTCGATCAGCGTCGCCTGCGTCGCCAGCAACCGCTCGGCTTCGAGCCAGTCGTCGAGCTCGTGGCCGGGGGCAAAGCCGCGCGCTTCGGCGCGGTAGTAGGCGCACTCGGCGATCTGCAGGTGCGCGACCGGTGCGGCCGCGGCCTCGCCGTCTGCTGCGCGCGCTGCCGGCTCGGGTGGCGCTGCACGCGGTCGCGTGGCGCGCACCTGTGCGGTGGTGGCCACTGCGTTCCGGCGCGGACTGCGGGCCGCCACCGAGGGCGGCGCCTTACGCGGCGAGATCTCCGGCACTCTGGACTTGGCTGTCGGCACGGTGTTGCCTCCTCGAGTGGGGCCGCAACCGCCGGTTGCGGCACGGGCAATTCAGTCTCCTTCGCCCGTAGTTCAACTGCGCGCGATTGCTCGCGTGTGAAATGGAGCACTGGCCGACAGACTTTGGACGCGACCGCGTGCGCGCGCTATTCGTGCCGATACGCTGCGGGGTGGCACGTAACGCAATGACGGCGCCATGTCGCATTGCGTCAGTTGAGCCGCGTCACGGCGTCGTGGTTCGGCTCGTGCTCGGCCCGCGGCAGCGGTGGTGGCGACCGCCCGAGCCAAGCGAGACGCAGTCGCTGCGGCCGAACCTCAATGGCCTCTGGACTTTGCCGCAGAGGCCTGGCGCAAAAGCGGGACCTGCGCCATCGGCGCCGGCGAAGGCGGCGACACACCGCACGAGATTGCCATCGCCGCCAGCGCCAGCACCGACTCGGCGCCGAGCTTGCGCATCAGGTTGGCGCGATGCGCCTCGACGGTGCGAAAGCTGATCCCAAGTTGGCGCGCGATCTCCTTGCTGCTGGCGCCGGTGACGGCAGCCGCGAGCACTTCGCGTTCGCGCGGCGACAGCGTCTCGAAGCGCGCGCGCGTGGCCGCAGCCGCTGCCCGCTCGTGTCCCTGCTTGGCATCGAGCGCGAGTGCCGCCTGCACGCGTTCGATCAGCAGCCGGCCCTCGGCCGGTTTGGTCAGGAAGTCGAAGGCGCCGGCCTGCACCGCGCGCACCGCCGTGGCGATGTCGCCGTGCGCGGTCAGGAACAGCAGCGGCAGGCCTATGCCACGGGCGGCGAGCGCGCGCTGCACCGCCTGGCCATCGGGCGGCGGCATCGACAGGTCGAGCACGACGCAGCCGCGCGCATGCGCCGGGCAGGCGGCGAGGAACTCGCCGCCGCCGGCGAAGCTGCGCACCGGCATGCCGGCGGCCTCGAGCACCGCGACCAGGCTGGCGCGCACCGCGCTGTCGTCGTCGACCACGTAGACGCAAGCGTCGCTGTCGGCCGACGGCGCGCTCGACAGCAGCTTGGCGGCGGCAGTTGGCTTCATGTGTCCTCCTGCGCGGCCAGCGGCGCGCTGACCCGTTCGAGTTCGAGATGGAAGCGGCCGCCGGGCTGGTGCGGCTCGACCCAGAGGCGGCCGCCGTGCGCCTCGGCCAGACGGCGACTGATGCGCAGGCCCATGCCGAGGCCGTCGGCCTTGGTCGTGTAGAAACTCGCGAACACCTTGTCGGCGTCGGCGGCGCCGATGCCCGGGCCGCTGTCCTCGACCGTGATCCGCACGCGCGCCGGCTCGTCGACACGGCGCGTGCGCACGGCGATCACGCCGCCAGTCATGGCGGCGGCGGCGATCGCCTCGACCGCATTGCGAATCAGGTTGACCAGGATGTGCTGCAACTGCACCGCACTCGCCGCCACCGGGCCGACGCTGCCATCGAGGTCCAGCTCGATCGCGACCCCGCGCGCGGCCGCGTAGGCGAGCGTCAGGTGGCGCGCGGCCTCGGCGGCGGCGTTCGGGTCGGCCTGCGCAAGCGCCATCGGCGCCTTGTCGAGGAAGCCGCGCAGCTCGTGGATCGTGCGTCCGGCGCGCAGTGCCTGCTCCGAGATCTGCTCGAAGAACCGGCGCTGCGCCGTCTCGCCCGCGTGCATCAGCCCGGCCTCGGCGTAGTGGGCGATCGCCGCCAAAGGCTGGTTGAGCTCGTGCGCCAGCACCGCCGCCAATTCGCCGGCCGTGTACAGCCGGTGCAGACGCGCCAGCTCGTCGAGCCGCTCGCGCTCGCGCTCGGCAGCCGCCCGCGCCTCGGTGACGTCGACGCCGGCGATGATCACGAAGGGATTCGAGCGCCGCGCGCCGTCGAGCGCCGACAGGGTCCAGGCGACGCGGCGCCGGCTGCCATCGACGCGGCCCAGCAGCGATTCGCAATGCCGCTGCTGGCCTTCACGCACCGAGGTGAACCGCTGGCGCGCGCTCTCGTTCTCATCGGGCGGCAGCAGGACCTCCCAGCTCAGGCGGCCGATCGCCTGCGCTGCCGTCAGACCGGTGGCTTGCTCGGCGGCACGGTTGAAGCGCACGATCCGACCGTCGCGGTCGGCCATCACGATCAGTGTCGGCACCGCGTGCAGCACCGACTCGACCAGATCGCGCTCGGCGCGCAGGGCCTGCTCGGCCGCGTGCTGGGCGCTCACGTCGACCGCGCTCGCGACCACGTACTCGAGCGTGCCATTGCCGTCAGCGAGCGCGGCGAAGGTCCAGTCGAACACGCGCGCACCGCCGTCGGGGTGGCGCCAGCGGCTGCGGCCGCGCTGCACGCCGCCGCCGGCGAACACGGCGTGAACGGCGCGTTGCGCCGCCTCGACCTCGGCCGCGACACCGATCGGCAGCGTCCACAGGCTGCGTCCCTCGAGTTCGGCGCCGGTCATGCCGCTCGCCTGCTCGCAGGCACGGTTGAAGCGGACGATGCGGCCGTCGCGGTCGAGCACCAGGATCAGGGCCGTCGTGGTCTCGAACACGGTGGCGACGAAGTCGCGCTCGGTGCGCAGCGCTTCGCGCGCGCGTTCGCCCTCGGCGACCTCGGCTTCGAGCTGCGCCACGCCGCGGCGGATGCCGTCCTCGGTCTCGTGCGCCAGCCGGCGCAGGCGCGACTCGGCCTCCTTCAGCGCGCTCACGTCGGCGTAGGTGACGACCGCGCCGCGCACGCGATCGTCGAGCGCGTGGTAGGGCGAGACGCGGCGCAGGAAGCAGCGGCCGTCGGCGGTCGGAACCTCGCGCTGCGCCGGCGCGCCGCTGGCGAGCACCGCGTCGAGGTCGCGCATCAGCTCCGGATCGGGCAGCCGCAGACCGAGGTCATGTACCGGCTCGCCGACGACCTCGGGCGCCAGACCGAGCAGGCGCTCGGCCGCGGGCGACAGACGCCGCAGCGTGCGATCAGCACCGAGCAGCAGCGTGGCGACCTCGTCGCGCTCCGCCGGCCGCGCCTGCGCCGAGCCGCGGCGCGCGCGTGGCGGCGTGCGATCGGTCGGCGTGCGGCTCGTCATCATTGTCGATGCGGCGCTTGCTTTGTGCGGCCCAGGGCCGCCGGGACAGCGAGCGCGCGGCTACGGCCACGCGAGCAGGGTGCAGCAAGCTGCCGCACCCACGATTCCCAATCTCCCGCGATCAGTGTGGCGGCGCAAGTCGACACCGCCATGACGGCGGTCAAGACCTCGCTGCTGCGGGCGGTGCGCCGGCGTGTGCGCGCTGAGTGCGGTCGGCGCCATGCGCGCGGGCAGGTCCGCGCCTCCCATGTTGACGGCGGTCGCCGGATGCCGGCGCCGCCATTGACGCGGGCGGCGGACCGCCGGGCGCCGCGGACGGCGCCGTCAGCGGCCGAGCGCGCGCGCCAGCGCCGCGGCCACCGTCTCGACCTCGTGTGCCTGCAGTTCCGGGAACATCGGCAGCGACAGGCAGCGCCGGCACACGTCCTCGACCACCGGCAGCGGTGCGACCGGCGCGTACATCGCCAGCGCCGGCTGGCGGTACAGCGGGCGCGGGTAGTGGATCGCGCTGGCGATGCCCTCGGTGCGCAGCGCCGAGGCCACCTCGTCGCGGCGCTCGATCAGGATCGTGTAGTGGTGAAAGATGTGGTCGCGGTCGCCGGCCCGGTGCGGTTGCACAAGAGGCAACTGAGCCACAAGCTCGTCATAACGCGCGGCGATGCGGCCGCGGGCGGCGTTCCAGTCGTCCAGACGGCGCAGCTTGATGCGCAGCGCTGCCGCCTGCAGCGCATCGAGGCGGCTGTTGTAGCCGACCTCGAGGTACTCCTGCGGCGTGCCGACGCCGTGGTTGGCGAGCCGCCGCAGCCGCGCCGCCAGCGCGTCGTCGTTGGTCACGACGGCGCCGGCGTCGCCGCAGGCGCCCAGGTTCTTGGTCGGGTAGAAGCTGAAGGTGCCGGCCAGCCCCAGGGCGCCAGTGGCCACGCCGCCGATGGCGGCGCCGAAGGACTGTGCACAGTCCTCGATCAGCGCCAGCCCGTGCCGCTGCGCCAGCGCCAGCAGCGCCGGCATCTCGGCCGGCTGGCCGAACAGGTGCACCGGCAGCAGCGCCCTCGTGCGCGGCGTGATCGCCGCCGCCACCGAGGCCGGGTCAAGGTTGAAGGTGCGCGGGTCGATGTCGGCGAACACCGGGCGCGCACCGGCATGGACGATCGCGCCGGCAGTGGCGATGAAGGTGAACGGGCTGGTGATGACCTCGTCGCCGGTGCCGATGCCGGCGGCGCGCAGCGCCAGGTGCAGGGCGTCGGTGCCGTTGGCGAGCGCGATCGCGTGGCGCACGCGCAGGCGCTGTGCGACTTCGGTCTGCAACGCTTCGACCTCGGCACCGCCGATGAAGTGGCCGTGGTCGAGCAGGCGGTGCCAGACCGCGCGCAGTTCGTCTCCGAGGGCCTGGTGTTGCCGGCCCAGATCAATCATGGGTATGGGCATTGCCGATTCCTGAGTTGAGTAGTTGTCCGATCTGTGCTGCCAGCGCCAGCGCGCGGCGCGCGGCCACGCCCGAGGCGAGCGGCTCGGTGCCGCTGCGGATGCACTGGCCGAAGTGGCGGATCTCGGCGGCGAGCGCATCGCCAGCGGCGAAGTTCAGGGTCTCGCTGTGCACCTGCGGCAGGCCGCCGGCGCCGCGCTCACCGATGAGCACCTTCTGCACCGCGCGGTTGGCGAGGTCGATCGAGACGTAGGCGTCGGCCAGGAACAGGCGCAGCTTGCGCTCGACCTTCTGGCTGACGCGGCTGGCGGTGACGTTGGCGACACAGCCGTTGGCGAACACCAGGCGCGCGTTGGCGATGTCGATGTCGGAGGTGAACACCGGCGTGCCGACCGCGTCGACGCGCTCGACCTCGGCATCGACCAGGTCGAGGATCAGGTCGATGTCGTGGATCATCAGGTCGAGCACCACGCTCACGTCGGCGCCGCGGGTGGTGAACGGCGCAATGCGCACCGCCTCGACGAAGCGCGGCGCGCCGCGCTTGAGGTCGAGAGCCAGCAGCGCGGCGTTGAAGCGCTCGATGTGGCCGACCTGCAGCGTCAGGCGCTTGCGCCGCGCCAGCTCGATCAGCTCGTCGGCCTCGGCGACGGTGACCGTGATCGGTTTTTCGATCAGCAGGTGCACGCCGGCTTCGAGCAGGTCGCGCGCGACCGCGTGATGCAGGGCGGTCGGCACGGCGATCGCCGCGGCGTCGATGCGGCCGGCGAGCTCGCGGTAGTCGGTCAATGCCTCAGTGCCGAACTCGGAGGCGACCCTCTGCGCCGACTCGCGCTCGCTGTCGACCACCGCCACCAGCGACCATTGCCCATCGGCGGCGAACTTCATCGCATGCAGCCGGCCCATGCGGCCGGCGCCGATCACCGCGCAGCGCAGCGGCGGCTCGCTCGTCTTCGGCCCAGGCGCGGCTGCCATCGCCGAGGCGGCGCGGGCCGGCGTCTGGCGCGCGGCGGACTTGGCCGCGGGCCGGCGCTTGGGCGCGACCGCCGATCGATCACTCATCGCCGCCTTCCCGCGCACCGACGCGCCGGCCGGCGAAGCCGGCGATGCCGCGCCGCGAGGGCTCGGCCAGCCACCGGCGCAGCAGCGCCATTTGCGGCGACTCGGGCAGATCGTCGATCGGCAGGCGCGTGCGCAGCCGGCGAAACGCCTCCGACAGCGCGCGCAGCGATTCCGGCGCCACGCCGGCGCGGCGCAGCCCGACCAGGTTGAGCCGGTAGTGGCGCGCACGCGCGCCGCCGACCATCGAAAATGGCAGCACGTCCATCACCACCGCGCACAGGCCGCCGACCATCGCCAGGCTGCCGACGCGGCAGAACTGGTGCACCATCGCGCCGCCGCCGAGAAAGGCGGCCGACTGGACCTGCACGTGACCGCCAAGGGCGCTGCCGCTGGCCATGATCACGCGGTCGCCGAGCGTGCAGTCGTGGCCGACGTGGGTGTTGCTCATCAGGAAGCAGCGGCTGCCGATGCGTGTGGTGCCGCCGTCGCGCGTCGGCCGGCTCACGGTCACGCCTTCGCGCAAGATGTTGTCGTCGCCGATCAGCACCTCGCCGCGGCGCGACGGGTCGTAGGTCAGATCCTGCGGGTCGCCGCCGAGCACCGCGTGCGGGTGCACGACATTGCCGCTGCCCATGCGCACGCCGCGCCGGATCACCGCGTAGGGGCCGATCGAGCTGCCGGCGCCGATCTCGACTTCGTCGTCGATCACCGCTCCGGGGCCGATTTTCACGCCGGCGCCGAGCCGGGCGCCGGCGGCAATGACCGCCGACGGATGGATCGCCGCCGCTTCGCCGGCAGGCAACGATGGGGAAGGCAATTCGGGCTCCTTGCGCGCAAGCGGCCCGGGCGGGCGCGCGACCGCCAAGGATCGCACACTGCGCCAACCCGGTCGTTGCGCCGATCGGGGGCGGCCGCAGCGGGCCGCGCCTGCGGCCGCGACCTGCGCGCCGGCCGCGCGCAAGACCCTGGCGCCGCCGACACGAGGCCGGCGCCGGATCCGGCCGCGCTCAGTGCGCGCGCAGGCCGCAGTAGCGCTGCGGTCCCATGGCCTTGAGCAGCGCCATTTGCAGCAGCTCCTCGTCGACGTCGCCGTCGGCCGAGAACAGGTGCTGGACGCGGCCGCGGCCGGCGGCGGCGGTGATCGCCGGCGTCAGCACCTCGCCCATCGTCGCCACCATGCAGCTCGAGGGCGCAATGTTGAACACGACGTCGTTGCCGTGGCGCAAGGCGCCGATCGCCTCGCCGACGTAGGTCACCAGCTCGCCGGCCGGGCGCAGCGTCGGCAGCAGCTCGCGCGTCATCGTCGCCGCGTCGCCGGCGTCCAGCGGCAACGGCACGCCGGCGGCCTGATACAGCGGCTGCGCCACCCAGCGGCGCAGCATGCGGCGCAGCGTGTCGGCGCCTTCGATGCGCGCGTTCGCCTGCGCCACTTCAGCCGCAGGGTCGCCGCCCTTGGCGCGCAGCAGGGCGATGTGCTCGCGCTGCTTGTTCGCCTCGTAGTCGAGCAGGTACTCGAGGTAACTCCACACCGGCGTGTACTCGAGCTCGAAGCGGCCGAAGCCCAGGTGCGCGAGCAGCAGGCGGAAGATCTGCTCGACCTGCGCCGCGCGCATGTAGACCTCGCCGGTGAGCGCGATGCGCACGTCCGGTGCCGGCGGCCGGCGCGGGTGGATCCAGCGCGCGGCGAACTGGCGTAGCGCGCCGGTGAGATCGGCGCCGTTGAGCCGGTAGGCGAAGTACTTGAGCAGCGGGCCGACGCGCTTGCGCTCGCCCAGCCCGCGCAGCAGCGCGCGCGTGGCCGGTCCCGGTCCGTGGAAGCTTTCGAGCGCCCGGTATAGCCGCTCCTTGAGAGCGACGAACTCGGCGCTGAAGCGGTCGAACTCGGCCAGGTCGCGGCAACGCTCGCCGCCGGCGAAGTACAGCGACTGCAGCACGCCGTGCAGGATCGCGCCCTGGTAGGCGCGCGCCAGCACCCACTGCTCGACGCCGATGTCGCAGCCCTGGGTCTCGAGACCGACCAGGAACTGCAGCGCGCCGGGGGTCGGCAGCATCGGGCAGGCGTCGTCGTCGTCGCCGGCCGGGTTGCCGGCGCGGCTGTACAGCAGCCGGTGCGCGTCGGCGTACTGGCCCTGGCGGCACGGTCCGGTGCCCTTGTACTCGAAGAACAGCAGCCGCTCGCCTTCGGCCGCGCCCGACTTCTGGCGCCGGGCGAAGTCGCGTGCGGCGAGCTGCAGGTCGCCGTAGACGCCGGCCATCGGCGTGCACACGGCGTCGCCGACGGCGCTGCGACCGATGCGCACCAGTTCGGCGAGGTCGTATTGCGCATCGGCGTAGTTGTCGACGCAGCGGAAACCGGCGCCGCGCAGCACGCTCGACAGCACCCGGTTGTCGCCCATGGTCGGGAAGTAGATCAGGTCGCGGTCGCGGTCGATGCGGCCGTGGTTGACCAGATCGTCGAGCGTGCGCATCTCGAACGGCGTCTCGCCGCCGCCGTGCAGCTCGCGGTGCAGGCCGAGGTCGAGCTGCTTGACGTAGGTGTTGACGCGGTTCTCCAAGTGCGCGAGCTCCTTGATCACCGCGTCCGACTGGATCAGCAGGAACGGCCGGATGCGCATGATCTCGGCGATGAACGGCTGCACCACGCTGTCGGGTCCGCAGCAGAAGGTCGACACCTGCACCACCGGCAGCAGGTCGGCGCCGGACTCGATGCGCGCAAAGGCGGCGCGCAGCCGCTCGTGCTTGAGCTTCTGGTGCAATTGCCGGCGCGAGATCGCGTCGAGCAGGCTGACGAAGAAGTGCGGGTTGCGCCAGTAGATGTGCTTGTAGTCGGGGTTGAGGTCGACGTCGAGCACGTACGAGGGCAGGACCACCATGCGCTTGTCGCGCAGCAGGCGGCGCACGTGGCTGTCGTAGATGCCGGGGTTCAGGATGTACTCGCGCCCGACCACCACCGCCAGGCGCGTGCCGCTGGCGAGCGCCTCTTCGGCCATGTCGGCGGCGAGATCGGCGGCGCCGGCGCGCAGGCGCAGGTGGTCCTCGATCGCGCCGGCGAGCGCCGTTCGCAACGCCTGCGCGTCGGGCGCCAGGCGATAGTGCGCGAACACCGGTGCCAGACGTTCCTGCAACTGCGCGCGCAGCGCCTCGGCGTCGAGCCGCGACAGGTCGAGGCTGAACAGGTGGAAGTTGGCCTTCGGGGCGTCGATGCGCGCCAGGTTGGCGGCCACGCCGATGCCGCCCTGGTTGACGGTGCAGGTGCGGCCGACACTGGCGCCGCCGGTGGGCGTGAAGTCGATCTGCGGCGCCAGGATCACGCCGTGCGGTTCGGCCGCCAGACGCCGGAACTGGCCGACCGCGCCCATGTGCGGCGCGCAACTGTCGACGTTGAACTTCGGCTGCGCATCGAACAGATCGGTCTCGCGCACCGTGTCGACGTGCACCGGCACGCCGAGGCGCTCGAACAGCCGCGCCAGCAAGAAGGCCCACTCGGTGACCGCGAAGCTGCGCGGGATCACGAGCCGCTGCGGATCGTCGCTTTGCGGCAGGTGGCCGGCAATGAAGTCCCAGATCTCCTTGTAGGTGTCGCGCACCGGCTCGGCCGCCACCTCCTTGTTCTTCTTCTTCGCCAGCAGCTCGTTGACGGCGCTGCAGCCGCCGAGCGTGAACTTGACGAGTTTGCGGCCTTCGCCGTCGCGGCAGGTCAGGCTCGAGCGGTTGCACACGGCGGCCTTGTCGTCGCAGGCGGCGCCGTGGCACTGGATGATGCGCTTGTCGAAGCGCGCTTCGAGGAACTTGGCCAGCCGCACCGGCACCGCGCCTTCGGGCGCGGTCTGGCGCAGCGTGTTGACCAGGCCGAAGCAGGCGCGATGGCCGGGGTAGGGCGGCACCAGCGCGTGCACCGGCGCGCCAAGGTAGCCGTGCAGGCGGTGCGTGACCGCCACCGGCAGCGGCTCCGAGCGCATCGTCTGACCGTGCAGCAGCACCACGGTGCGCGGCGGCAGCTCGAGCTGGTTCCACAGCGAGCGCGCCATGTTCTCGACGATCGCCCAGTTGGCCGAGGCGAGGATCTCGCCGCGCGGCGTGCCCTGCAACTGCAGCTTGCGCGCGTTTTCCATCAGGAACACCGCACAGGTGGCGTTGATCGGGTCGGCGCGCGGCGCGGCGAACGCCTCGGCGCAGGCGCCGGCCACGTCCGCCAGGCCGAACATCGACGCCAGCGTGTCCATCAGGCTGCCGGTGCCGGCCGAGCACTTCAGGTTCATCGCGTTGCCGAACAGCTCGGCCGCGTCCAGGGCGATGGTCGAGATCTTGGTGTCCTCGCCGCCGATGTCGACCAGGACGCAGAACTGCTCGTTGACGGGCTCGCCGGCGGCGCGCAGGCGCGCGATGTGTTCGCGCGCAAGCGCGATCGAGCCGCGCGCATGGGCGTAGTTTTCCACCAGCACGAAGATCCGGCCGGCCATCTCGGGCAGGACGTTTTCGAGCGCCTGCTGCACCTGGTAGCGCGCCGAGCCGGTGATGCCGATTCCGGCCAGCGGCGGTGCCTCGCCGGCGGCCGCGGCCAGTTCGCGCAGCAGCAGCTTGACCGTGTCGATCGTGTCGCCGGCGTTGCTGGCGGCGCGCGTCCACAGCATTTCGCCGCTGTCGGCGTCGGCGAGCACCGCCTTGGCCATGGTCGAGCCGACGTCGAAGGCCAGGTGCAGGCGGCGTCCCTCGGTGGCAAAGCTGGCCGGCGCCGGCGGCTCGGGCAGGCGCAGATAGCGGTTCTCGGCTTCGTAACGCGCCTTCAGCTCGGCCAGCGCCGGATAGGTGCCGGGCGCCGGCGTCTGGCGCAGGCGCGGTTGCGGCTGGACGATGCCCTCCGGCCCGGCCTGGCGCACGAAGCGGCGCAGCGAGGCCATCGTCTGCGTGTTGTCGGGGTCGAAGTCGAAGCGGGTGACGCCGTGGCTGCGCAGATGGTCGAGCGCGCACTCGCGCGCGAAGGCCCAGTGGAACACGCGCCCGATCAGGATCACCTTGTCGAAGCCGGCCGGCAGCTTGCGGCAGGCCTTGAGCACTTCCGACTTCAGCGTCACCGCCAGAGCCACATCGAGCGGGATGCCCTGGTTCTTGTCGGAGATCGTCGCCGACGAGGCGAACACGCCGCAGCGGTCGGCGCGCACCGTGATCTGCTCCCGACGCTCGCGGCCGGCCTCGCCGCAGTAGCCGGCGAGCAGGCGGTCGACGTCGGCGCGGCCCAGACCGAGCTTCTGCAGCACGCGATCGAGGTTGATGCCGGAGCCGGCGCCGCAGCGCGGATTGACGGTCAGAAGGTCGTCGTGCAGGGCGCCGCTGCGGTCGACACCGATCACCAGATAGCCGGAGGCCGACAGCTCGACCATCGCCAGCGTGCGCACCTGTAGATCGGTCTCCTCGGCCAGGCGGTCGCGCGCCGCCAGCCAGGCGGCGGCCGCCGGCTGGATCACGGTGCCGCGGCCGAGCGTCTCGCGCACCAGCGGCGCCAGCTTGCCGGTGACGATCAGCGGCGGCGCACCGGCGCCGTCCTCAAGGCTGGCGTCGGCGCCCCAGGCGAGCAGCGTCTCGCGCAACTCGCCGGCCGCGACAGTTGCATCGAGGGAAACCTCGTCCTGCGCGTCAGCAGCCATGATGCGAACGTGGCCAATGCCGGCGTCGATGAAGATGCCGCCGGCGCGCTGAGCAGGAGGCGGCAGCGCCAAGAGTCTCGCGGCGGGTGCAGCCAATGCGGCGGCCGCTTCGGCTGCGGACTGCGGCTCTGTCCGGGACTCGGTGGCTCGTGAGCGGGTGGGCGTGAGTTCGAACATTTTTTCTCCACGTTGCGCTTCGGTGCCTTGCCTTGCGTCGCCTGGTCGGCTGCGGGCGCCGCATATACCCCAGTGGCCCCAGTGTGTCGGCCCGCGCCCGCAGCGAGATTGAGGCGTGTCAAGCGGCAGCGAATGGCTCGACCCGGTGTTTCACCCTGCGCGACGCGTCTGCGCGCCCGAGGTCATGTGACATCAGGTCACACAGCCGCGCACGGCGCGGCGGCACGTCACGGACGCGACGGCGCAAGGCTCGTGGCGCGCGGCAGGCAGCGGCCGAACAGTTGCGCGTACAGATGGCGATAGACGTCGCCGTTGTCGAAGCGCTCGCTCAAGTCGGCGAGCGCGCAGCCGGCCGGGAGCAGTGCGCGATTGCTCGCCGCGCGCGCGACCACGCCGCCAGCGTAGTCGTAGCCGCCGGCCCAGACCACCGCGAAGTGCAGCACGCGGCCGAACTGGTCTGGCATCGCCGCAAACGAGGCGCTGCCGCGCCCGTATATGCCGTCGGCCGGATTTGCAGCCTTGGGTGCACCGCGCGCGGCGTTGGCGCTGACCGCAGGCACCGACGGCGTCGAGCGCGGCAGCGCCAGCAACTGCATGCCGCTGGCGTCGCTGTCGGCGGCCACCAGCACGCCGGTCGAAAAGCGCGTGCGCCAGGGTTCGTGACCGGCACCGTCGATCGCCTCGCGCGCGACACCGATCATCCGGTCGGCGATGCCTGCCGCCACCAGGGTGCCGATCGCGTTGTGGGCGTTGGCGAAGTTGTCGCTGCTCTCCGGCTCGGCGACGAGGAAGTAAGGGCGATCGCTTGCCACCGAGACGCGCTGCAGGAGGGCGAGCGCCAGACGCGTCATCTCGTCGCCACGCGGCGGGTCGAAGCCGGGATCGCCGGCGCGCGGGGTGCCGAACAGCACCAGGTTGGAGGCGCGCGCCGCGGGGTCTTGAGCCGGGTCGCGGAAACCGGCGGCGATCAGTTCTTCTTCGCTGCGATCGTTGAAGGTGTGGTGGGCGGCGAACAGACCGAGCACGCGCGGCCGCCAGTGCGGATCGCGCGCCAGGCGCGCGGCGGCGGCCTCGAACTCGGCGCGCGTTCGCAGCACCAGGTAGCCGCGCGCGCTCGCCTCGCGCAGCAGATTGCGGCCGTCGCCGCGCTCGCTGCGGGCGATGCGGCCGATGCCGAAGGCGCCGTCGCTGCCGCCCGGTCGGCTCCAGTCGAGCGTGTGCACCATGCAGTCGAGCGGGTAGGTGGCGATGCCGTCCTGGACCGCGGTGCCGGCCTCGGCGGCGCCGCAGGCGCGCGTCCCGCGCGGCAGGAAATTGCGCTCGCCGCCGCCGAGGATCACCTGAAGCGGCGCATCGCCCGCAGTACGTCCGGCGATCAGTTGCAGGCTGATGTCGTTCCAGTCGTCGCGATCGGCGGCCTCGGCGGCGAAGGCGCCGGTGCCCGGTTCGGCGACGTGGCCGTCGCTGACGATCCCGGTCGCGTAACCGGCCGCCGCCGCCTCGCGCAGCAGGCTGCCGTCGAAGCCCGACAGGGCGCGGATCGGCCGGCCGCCGAACACCGTGCCGTCGCCATCGCGGCCGAAGGACGCGTGGCCGGCGACGCGATGGCCGAAGGCGTGCGCGGTGGCGCCGCCGTGCGAAGTGGCGGTCAGGCTGTCGCTCATGTGGCCGCGGTAGACGGCGATCTGCGGCAGCCGGTCCCAGTGCAGCGAGGCGTCCGGACCGACCCAGTAGGCGCGCGCCGCGCTGAAGTGGCTGGCCGCCATCCCGTCCGGGTGGATGAAGATCGCGTTGCCGGGCTCGATCGGCGGCGCGGCCGCTCGCGCCGGCACGGCGACGAGCAGGATTGCGGCGAGTGCTGCGCCGGCGGCAGCGTGTGCGTTCTGCGGTCTCATGAGTCGCTTCTTCCTTGCGCCTGCGCTCGCGGCCGACGCGCCGCGAGCGCCGGCTACAGCAGCGCCGTCACGGCGCCGATGGCGGCGATCGCCACCAGGGTCATGGCGACGATCATGCCGACGGTCGCCAGCGAAGCGAGCAGGCCGTCGTCTTCGAGCAGCGCCACCGCCAGCAGCATGGCGATGAACGCGAACGGGTAGTTGGTGAACGGCAGCGGTGCGCTCAAGGCCACACCGTGGCCGGCGATCAATGCGCCGACCACGCGCGAACCGGTGGCCGACAGCACCGGCATCCAGCGCGGCCGCGCCAGCCGCTCGGTGCGCCGGAGCAGTCGGCCGGCACGGGCGAGGAAGTTCTGCGCGCCGGTGCGCGTCAGGCGACGATCGCTGAGCGAACGCGGCAGCCAGGGGCGCTGCTTGCCGAGCGCAAGCTGCAACCCGCACAGGATCGTCACCGGGGCGGCGAGCGCACCGGCCGCCACCGGCGACGGGATCAGCGCCGGCAGGGCGCCGAGGAACAGCATCACGCCAAAGCCGCGCCGGCCGAAGCGGTCGAGCAACTCGCCCAGCGTCACGCCGTCGGCTTCGGTGTTGTCGGCGATCTCCTGCAGCAGTTCGGAGGCGCGGATGCGCGCGCGCTGGCCGTTGGCAGGCGCGCCCGGATCGCCCGCGGACTCGCTGCCGCTCATGGATTGCAGCGGTCGCATCGGCTCGGGTCGGCGAGCGCCGGTCCGCGGCGCGGGCGTTCTTCGCGCAGCGAGCAGCGCAGGCAGCCGTAGAGATCGGCGCGCGGCTCGCGTGTCGGCGCGCCGCACTCGGCGCAGGGCAGTCCGGCAATTGCCTCGATCGGCCCGAAGCCGGGCGCGCCGCACGCCGTGCAGGCGATGGTCAGTCGCTCGGCGAGGTCGACGGCAGCGCGCCGGATGACTTCCATCCGCGTCGGGTTGGCGTGTGCGCGCAGGTCGGACTCGATGAACACGTGGCCGTCGGCGGCCTGCGCCTGCGCCCAGGCGAAGGCGCGCTCGAGGTCGTCCCAGGTGGCGATCGACTTGCGGATGCGCGGGTCGACGGCGTCCTGCGGCCGCAGCACCAGATGGTGCGACGGAAACTGCGCCGCGCGCGCGAAGGCCTCAGCCTCGACCCAGCTCGCCACGCGCCGGTGCTCGTGCAGCGCCGGCCCCTGGGCGGTGCCGATGACTTCGAGGCCGCGTTCGTCGTCGATGAACAGCAGCAGTTCCACGTTCCATGGCACGACACCGGCCGCCGGATCGGGGCCGAACGCGCCTTCGCTCGCCAGGCCGAGCGGCAGTGCGGCAAGCCTCATGCCGATCCGGGCCTTGCGGCGCGCGGTCTCGATCTGGGTGCCGGCGCGCGCGACTTCGCGCGTGAAGCTGCCGAGCGCATCCGTGTCGAAGCCCGACACATGCTCGATGCGGCAGCCGAGCGCGGCTTCCAGCACCGGCGCCACGACGCGTTCCTTGCCGTGCCGGGTGAGCAGCGCCAGGCGCCGGCCTGCGTAGGCGCTCGAGGCCGCTGCCTGGCGACGGTCTGGTGCGACAGCGTGCATCGGTTTCAGTGGGAGCGCTGCGGCTCGATCGCCGATCCGCCGGCAGTCAGTCGCGCCAGAACCGACGGCAGCACGCGCAACAACTGGTCGGGCCGGTTGATGCCGCGGCCGCCGTCGTGCATCAGCACGATGTCGCCGCTGCGCACCGCCGCGAGCCGGCGCGCGATCGCCTCGGCGCGACCGGCCGGGCCCCAGTCGATCGCGCTGCGGTTCCACAGCACGAGCTGCTGGCCGCCACGCTGCGCTTCGTCGAGCATGCAGCGACGCAGCCGTCCGTGCGGCGGCCGGTACAGGCGCGGTGCGCAGCCGGTGGCATCGGCGATCGCCGCCGCGCCGTCGCGCACCTGCGCGCGCGCCGCCGGCGCGAGCAGGGTCCACGGGTGGCGATGGCTGAAGGTGTGGTTGCCGAGGCAGTGGCCGTCGGCGACGATCCGTCGCGCCAGCGGCGCCTGCGCGCGCGCCAGACAGCCGATGACGAAGAAGGTCGCGCGCACGCCAAATTGCGCCAGCAGATCGAGCACGCGCGGCGTCCATTGCGGGTCGGGGCCATCGTCGAAGCTCAGGTGCACGCCGGCGACGGCGGGCAGATCGGCGCTGGCGGAGTCGAGGATCGAAGTCATGCGGCCTCCCTCTCGATGGATCTGGCCGCTCGCGCGGCGCCGAAGCGGCTCAGAAGCTGCGTTCGCGTCAGCCAGTACTGGGTCGGCTGCGCCGCGGCGGCGCGAGTCTGCGCCGCCGGTGCGTAGGACCACACGAGCAGCCGGAAGTAGGCGGCGCGCAGGCGGCGCTGCCAGCCCGGCGCGATCGTTTCGGTGACGAAACCCACGCCCTGACCGTGCTCGCCGAGCCAACTGAGCCCGTGGAAGACGGGCAGGTCGGCGAGCGCCGGATCTCCCGCGGCGCGCTCGGCCAGGCGGTGCAGCGAATCGAGCATCAGCCGCGCGAAGCGCAGCGCCGCGCGCCGCGAGTCGTCGGCGTCGATGCGCAGGAAGCGCTCGTTGTTGAAGTGCAGGGTGCCGATCCAGTCGCCGTCGCCGATGCGGGTGCCGTCGGCGAAGTCGAGCGCCGGGCCGCGATAGCGCGTGCGACCGACGTAAAGGACCTCGCCCACCGCCAGCAGCCGATGGCGGGCATGGTAGAGCGCGTCGACGGCGCGCAGCGCGCGCTGCGCAGTCGGCCGCAGCCAGGGGAAGCGCTCGGGCGCGGGCCGGGCGCGGCGGCGCGCGTGTTCGAGGGCGATGGCGGCGATGCGCGCTTCCGGCAGCTCGCGCATCGCCCTGGCGATTTCGGTGGTCACCAGCCGGTTGGGGCAGGCGCCCACCCTCATCTTCGACGAGGTCGACTCGGGTATCGGGGGCGCGGTGGCGCACACCGTCGGACGCCTGCTGCGGCAGCTCGGGGCCG
>JBBIST010000016.1:0-44023 GCA_037441125.1 Burkholderiales bacterium | reverse complement strand
ACTGGTTGGTCATCGGCGGGATGATCACGCGCAGCGCCTGCGGCAGGATCACCAGGCGCAGGCTCTGGCCGCGCGTCAGCCCGAGCGAGCCGGCGGCCTCGACCTGGCCGTGCGCGACCGACTGGATGCCGGCTCGCACCACCTCGGCCACGAACGCCGCCGTGTACATGACGAGCCCGAACAGCACCGCCAGGAACTCGGGCGTGGCGTTCAGTCCGCCCTCGACCATCACCTCGCCCTGATGCGGCAGGTTCCACTGCGCCGGCGCGCCGCCTGCGAGCCAGCCGGCCACCGCCAACGCGGCGACGATCAGGATCGACGGCAACAGCACCGGCGGCGCCGCGCCGGTGGCCTCGAACTTCGCCCGCGCCCAGCGCCGCAACCCCAGCGCAAGCGCCAGCCCGGCGAGGGCGCCGATCGCCGCCAGCGCGTGTCCCGGCGCCCACACCGGCACCGGCAGCGCGATCCCGCCCTTGCTCAGATAGAACAGGTGCAGCAGCGACCACGCCTCGTAGGTGACCGGCAGCACCTCGGTGAACAGCAAGTACCACATCAGCAGTTGCAGCAGCACCGGCACGTTGCGGAACAGCTCGACGTAGCCGTAGCACAGCGCGCGCACGATCGCGTTGCGCGCGAAGCGGCCGATGCCGATCAGCGTTCCGAGCACCGTCGTCAGGACGATGCCGATCAGCGCCACCCGCAGCGTGTTGAGCAGGCCGACCAGGAACGCCTTCCAGTACGGATCGAGCGCGTCGTACCGGATCATCACCTCGCCGATGTCGAAGCCGGCCGGGCCGAGCAGGAAGTCGAAGCCGCTCTGGATCCCGCGCGCACGCATGTTCTCGACCGTGTTGCTGGCGAGAAACCAGACCGCCAGCGCGATCGCCGCCAGCGCCAGCGCCTGGAACACGAGGCCGCGCAGGAACTGGCTGCGCCAGCTCCAGTCGCGCCGGCGCGGCGGCCGGCGCGGCGCGACCCGGGCGTGCGCCATCGTCGCTTGCCTCTCGAGGGGTTCGCTGTCGGATGCTTGCCGGGCCGCCGATCGCGGCGCCGATCGCTGCGGCGCGCCGGCCGGATCAGGGCCGGAGCGCCGCCGCCGCGGCGCGCCTCAGCGCGCGCCGGCGGCGACGGACAAGCGTCGCTGCGCCGAAGACTTCAGCGCACCGGCGGCGCGTACATCAGGCCGCCGCGGCTCCACAGGTTGTTGCTGCCGCGCGGCAAATTGAGCGGCGTCTTCGGGCCGACGTTGCGCTCGAAGATCTCGCCGTAGTTGCCGGTGGCCTTGATCGCATTGAGCATCCAGTTGCGCTCGAGCCCGAGCAGCTTGCCGGTGTCCTCGGTGCGGCCGAGGATGCGCTGCACAACCGGGTCCTGGCTCTCGGCCAGCATGCGGTCGGCATTGGCCTGGGTGATGCCGTACTCCTCGGCCTCGATCAGGCCGAAGATCACCCACTTGACAATCGCGAACCACTCGTCGTCGCCGCGCCGGACCACGGGTGCGAGCGGCTCCTTGGAGATCAGCTCGGGCAGGATCAGGTGATCGGCCGGGTTTCTCGCCTCGCGGTTGCGCACCGAGGCCAGACCCGAGGCATCGGTCGTGTAGGCCTGGCAGCGACCGGCGAAGTAGGCGCCGGTGGCCGCCTCCACCTTCTCGAACACCACCGGCTTGATGTTGAGCTTGTTGGCGCGCGAGAAGTCGGTCAGGTTCTTCTCGGTGGTGGTTCCCGACTGCACGCACACGGTGGCGCCGCGCAACTGCTTGGCGCTGCGGATCTTGCTCTTGGCCGGCACCATGAAGCCCTGGCCGTCGTAGTAGGTGACGGCGGTGAAGTGCAGGCCGAGCGAAGCGTCGCGCGTCAGGGTCCAGGTGCTGTTGCGCGACAGCACGTCGATCTCGCCCGACTGAAGCGCCGTGAAGCGCTGCTGCGCGTTCAGCGGCACCCAGCGCACCTTGTTGCCGTCGCCGAACACCGCCGCCGCGATCGCGCGGCAGATGTCGACGTCCAGGCCGCTCCAGTTGCCCTGGCTGTCGGCGGACGAAAAGCCGGCCAGCCCGGTGTTCACTCCGCACACCACCTGTCCGCGCTTGCGGATGTCGTCCAGCGTCCTGCCTGCATGCGCCGGCAGCGCGGTCAGCGCTGCGGCGGCAACCAGCCCGCTCAGGGCCAGCTTGTTGGCGAATCTCATTGCTTGTCTCCTCTCCTCGTGGGTCGACCGGGAATTTGTCCGGCGCGGTCGGCGCATCTGCCGCGCGCCTGTGGCCGGTGCGCCGGCAATGTATCACCGCCATCGCGCCGTCGGTGTCGTCGCCACGCGGCGCGGCCGCCCGCACTGCAACGCGGCCAAGGCCGCGCTCAGCGCAGTTCGTCGCCGAGGCGGTCGGTCGGCCAGCGCAACTGGTCGCGCAGGACCGCGCTCATCGGCATCTCGAGCGCGCGGTTGTTGGGCGGGATCGGCTGCATGAACCACTTGTCGTACAGGCGCGCCACGGTGCCGTTGAGCATCAGCGCCGCCAGTTGGCGGTCGATGTACTGCTTCATCTCCGGGTCGTTCGGCGGCAGGATCAGCGCGATCGGCTCGAGCAACTGGTAGGTGCCGACGACCTTCAGATCCTCGGGCCGCGGCGAGTTAGCGCGCAGGCCGTACAGCAGCACGTCGAGCGTGATGTAGGCGTCGACGGCGCCGCTGCGCACCGCTTCGAGCGCCTCGGGATTGGTGCCGAACTCGGTGAGCGTCATGCCCGGCAGCGTGCCGGCCTCGAGCCGGCGGCGCAGCAGCGGCACCGAGTTGGTGCCCTTGACCACCGCCACGCGCCGGCCGCGCAGATCGAAGAAGTCGGCGATCGGCAGGTCGCTGCGGGTCAGGATGCGCGGACCCGAGAAGAAGTACGGCATCGAATAGACGGCACCGGCCTTGCGCCGCGCCGGATCGTTGATCGTCGTGCCGCACTCCATGTGCACCTTGCCGGTGCGCACCATGTCGAAGCGGTTCTGCGCCGTGACCACCGTGTACTCGACGCGCAGCACGCGCTTGAAGTCGCGGCGCATCGCCTCGACGATCTCGTTGCACAGATCGATCGCGTAGCCGACCGGCTGGCCGCGGTGCTGCAGCGCGAACGGCGGCGCATCGACACGGTAGCCGATGTGGACCACGCCGCCGTCGCGAATCCGTTGCAGCGCCGGCGCCAGCCGCACGGCCGCAGCCGGCGCCGCCGCAGTGGCGGTCGCCGGCGCTGCGGCCGGTGCCTGTGCCGTCGCCACCCCGGTCGGTCCGGACAGAACGGCAACCATCAGGACGGCCGCCGCTGAAGCGGCCGATCGCACTGACCTCTCGCGCACCGGCAGCGTGTGTGCCATCGGACTGTCTCCTCGGAGGTGGGCGCCGCCCGCAGCGGCGCCGGCGCGGCCGAAATCGAAGCCGCCGCGCCCCGGAACAGGCTCGGCGGCGAGAGCGATCCTAGAGCACGGTGCGCGCCGGCGGCCGCGGTCGAGAGGCCGAGATCGCCGGCTTTTCAGGCGTTTGCCGGTGTGTGCTCGCGCTCGCGCCCCTGCATCGCCCACAGGCGCGCGTAGACGCCGCCGCGCGCCAGCAGCGTCTCGTGCGTGCCGCGTTCGACGACGCGGCCGCCGTCGAGGACGATGATCTGGTCGGCACCGACCACGGTCGACAACCGGTGCGCGATCACGAGCGTCGTTCGCTGGGCGGCAATCTCGTCGAGTTCGGACTGGATCACGCGCTCGGTGGCCGAGTCGAGCGCGCTTGTGGCCTCGTCGAAGACCAGGATCGCCGGGTTCTTCAGCAGCGTGCGCGCGATCGCCACCCGCTGCTTCTCGCCGCCCGACAGCTTGAGCCCGCGCTCGCCGACGCGCGTGTCGTAGCCGTCGGGCAGGCGCTCGATGAACTGATGGATGTGCGCGCTCCTGGCGGCGGCGATCACTTCTTCGCGGCTCGCCCCCGGACGGCCGTAGGCGATGTTGTACTCGATCGATTCGTTGAACAGCACCGTGTCCTGCGGCACGATGCCGATCGCCGCGCGCAGGCTCTCCTGCGTCACCGCGCGCACGTCCTGGCCGTCGATCAGCACGCGCCCGGCGTCGACGTCGTAGAAGCGGAACAGCAGCCGTGCCAGCGTGCTCTTGCCGGCGCCGGTGGCACCGACCACAGCGGTCTTGGTGCCGGCCGGCACCGTGAAGTCGACCCCGTGCAGGACCCGGCGGCGCGGGTCGTAGCCGAAGTCGACGCGCTCGAAGCAAATCTCGCCGCCGGCGAGCACGAGCGGCCGGGCGCCGGGCGCATCGGCGACCTCGCGCTCGGCCTCGAGCAGGCGGAACATGCGATCGACGTCGATCAGCGCCTGGCGGATCTCGCGGTAGATGACGCCGAGGAAGTTCAGCGGCACGTACATCTGCAGCATGAAGGCGTTGACCAGCACCAGGTCGCCGATCGTCATCCGCCCCTCGGCGACGCCGACCGCGGCGCGCCACAGCATCAGCGTCAGGCCGACGGCGATGATCGCCTGCTGGCCGGTATTGAGCAGGTTCAGCGACTGCTGGCTGCGGATCGCCGCCTGCTCCTGCTGGCGCAGCGTGCGGTCGTAGCGGCGCGCCTCGTAGTCCTCGTTGCCGAAATACTTGACGGTCTCGAAGTTGAGCAGCGAATCGACCGCGCGCGCGTTCGCCTGGGCGTCGAGCTCGTTCATCTCGCGCCGCAGGCGCGTGCGCCAGTGCGTGACCGTGAAGGTGAAGGCGACGTAGCACAGCAGGCTCACGACCACGATCACCGCGAACCACACTTCGTAGTGCAGCAGCAGGAAGCCGAGCACCAGCGCCAGCTCGACCAGGGTCGGCAGGATCGAGTACAGCGTGTAGCTGATCAGCGACGAGATGCCGCGCAGGCCGTGGTCGATCTCGCGCGTGACGCTGCCGGTGCGCCGCTCGAGATGAAAGCGCAGGCTGAGCGCGTGCAGGTGGCGGAAGGTGCGCAGCGCCAGCGTGCGCACCGCCGCCTGGGTGACGCGGGCGAAGAAGAACTCGCGCAGTTCGGTGAACAGCGAGGTCGACAGCCGCAGCAGACCGTAGGCGACGATCAGAGCCAGCGGCACCGCCAGCAGCACATCGGCCACCGGCCGCGGCGCGGCGGCGAAGGCGTCGACGATGTGCTTGAGCAGCACCGGCACACCGACCACCGCCACCTTGGCCGCGATCAGGCAGGCAACCGCGAACAGCACGCGGCCGCGGTAGGCCCACAGGTAGGGCAGCAGCGCCGCGAGCGTCCTGGCGTCGCCGCTCGGCTCGCCCGGCTGCGCCGGCGCCGAGGGATCGCGACCGCCACTGCGGATCCCGCGCATCAGGCGCGAGCGGCGCACCGTACCTTGGCGCCGCGCTCCTCGGGTATCAGGGACATGGGCCGATTATCCATGCGCGGCCGCAGGCGGCCCGCGGCGCAGCGCTGCTATCGTCGGCGCAAACATTGACAGCGCTGTCGTGCATGCCCCCGAGATGAGCGAGACCACGACCCTGCCCGACGGCGTGCCGGTACTGCGCGTGATGCCGATTCCGGCCGACGCCAACATCCACGGCGACGTCTTCGGCGGCTGGATCATGGCCCAGGTCGACATCGCCGGCGCGATCCCGGCGGCGCGCCGCGCCAACGGCCGCGTCGCCACGGTCGCCGTGACCAGCTTCCTGTTCAAGAACCCGGTGTTCGTCGGCGACCTGCTGAGCTTTTACGCCCAGGTGCGCAAGACCGGCACCACCTCGATCACGGTCGAGGTCGAGGTCTACGCCGAGCGCATGCGCCTGCAGACCGAAGTGGTCAAGGTCACCGAGGCGACGCTGGTCTACGTCGCCACCGGGTCGGACCGCAGGCCGCGGCCGTTGCCGCCGTTGCCGTAGCCGGACGGTGCCGCACCGGTGGCGTCGGCACCGCGCAGCTTCGCTTCGATCCAGCCCGCCGCCGCCCACAGGCGCGCGTCCTCGCCCGGCCGCGCGACCAGGCTCAGGCCCAGCGGCAAGCCGCTCTCGCCGCGGCCGAGCACGGAGGGCACCGGCAGGTTGAGCATCGGACAGCCGAGCAGGTGCCACGGCCGGTTGAACACGGGATCACCGGTGCTGGCGATGCCCTTGGGCGCCTCGCCCGGCGCGCTCGGCGTGAGGATCAGATCGGCGGCGCCGAACAGGCTGTCGATCGCGGCGATGCAGGCGCGCCGCAATTGCAGCGCCGCCGCGTACTCGTCGACCGACAGCGCGCGGCCCTGTTCGATCAGCTCGATCAGGCGCCCCGAGAGCTGCGCCCGCCGGTAAGCGAACTCGGCCGCCAGCGCGCGCGCGGTCTCGAACAGTTGCACGGTCTTCTGCGCCGCGAACAGGCCGTCGAACACGCGCGGCCAGGTGACCTCGGCGCGACGCGCGCCGCGCTGCAGCAGGTGGCGATGAACGGCCTCGAGCGCCGCCAGCATCGACGGCGCGGCCGAGTTGGCCTGCGAGGTCGGCACCAGGCCGATGATCGGGCTCGCGCCGCGCCGGCCTTCTTGCGGCAGATCCTTCCACGCCGGCTTGGCCGCCATCACCGAGGCGGCGAGCGCCGCATCGTCGACACCGCGCGCGAACACGCCGACTTCGTCCATCAGGTCGGAGTTGTGCTTGACGCCGGCGCGCGGGATCAGCCCCGGCGACGGCTTGTAGCCGACCACACCGCAGTAGGCCGCCGGGCGGATGATCGAGCCTGCGGTCTGCGTGCCGAGCGCGATCGGCGCGAAGTGCGCGGCCACCGCCGCCGCGCTGCCGCTTGATGAACCGCCGGGCGTGTGTTCGAGGTGGTGCGGATTGCGCGTCGGCCCGGGCGTGAAGTTGGCGAGCTCCGCCGACACCGTCTTGCCGAGCACGAAAGCGCCGGCGCCCTTCAACTGCGCCACACAGATCGCGTCGATGTCGGGCCGATGGCCGTCGTAGATCGGCGAGCCGTAGCCGGTCGGCATCTCCTGCGTGTCGATGTTGTCCTTGACCGCGAACGGAATGCCGTGCAGCGGGCCGCGGCGCGACACCAGGTGCAGCATGCGCGCCGCCGCCAGCGCGCGGTCGGCATCGAACCAGGCGAAGGCCTGCACCTCGCGCTCGCGTTCCCGGATGGCGTCGATGAACGAGCGCGTGACGGTCTCCGGCGAGGCTTCGCCGATGGCGATCATCTGCGCCAGCGCGGTCGCCGGCAGGCGGTGCAAGGGTTCTTTCACGGCGACTCCGGTCCGGGGCTGTGATGCTGCCGGCGCTGCCTCGCACGCACAAGCCGGGCAAGTTCGACCGCGCCGGCGCGACGCCGCGCGCGGCCAGGGCGCAGCCGTCGCACCTTAGCCTGCGGCCGCGCGCCGTCAATCAGCCGTTCAGCCTGTGGCGGACACTGCGCGCGCAGTCGCCGGCGCCGCTCAGCGCGGCGACGGCAGCACGCAGTGGAAGAACAGGCCGGCGCGAAAGTCCGGCGCCGGCACCGCGGTTGCGTACACGCTCGCCGCCAGCGCCGCCAGAGCTTGTTCGCCGGACGACTCCAGGCCGCTTTCGCGCGCCATGGCGCGCACCGACGCCAGCGCCTGCTCGCGCGGCACGCCAGCCTCGCGCGCGGCAAAGAAGTCGCTGGCGAAGCGCGTCAACTGGTAGCAGCCGTCGGCCGCCGGCGGATTGACGCGCCGCGCCGCACCGGCCGCGCAACGCTGCAGGCGTTCGGCCACGTAGGCGCGCAACGACGGCGGTCGCACGCGATAGACCTCGGCCACCAGCCGTTCGGCCTGGGCGCGGTAGGCGGCGTCGGGCATGGCGCGCCGTACCTCGGCCAGCGCCTCGTGCTGGCTGGCGCCACGGTGCATCTGCGCGATGGCGGCGGTGCGGATGTCGGCGTCGATCACGCACACGGTCAGCGCAATGACATCAGCGACCGTGCTGCGCGCCTTCTCCTGAGCGCTTGCCGCTGAAATCAAGCTCGCCGAAAGCGCCAGCGCCAGCGCCATGCATCCGACCGGCGACGGTCGCATCGGCACCGCGGGTCGCGGTCTTAGAGCGCCAGCGGGCGCTTGCGGGCGCTGTCCTGCCCGCCCGCGGCCGCCTGCGGCTGTGCGCCCGCCGGCTGCGCCGGCTGCGGTTTGCCGGCCGCGGCTTGCGCCGGCTGCGGCTCTGCGGCCGCGGGTTGCGCCGGCTGCGCGACCACGAGCAGCGGTGCCGCCAGCGACACGGTCGCGGTCAGCGCCGCCGACTGCTTGAGGAAGCGGCGGCGGGCCGGATAGCGGTTGCGCAGATTGGGCATAGATGCCGGGCCGCTGCGGCCCGGAAAGGAAAGCGGCAGCCGCCATCGTAATCCAGCGGCGAAGCCTTGCGAGCCACACTGCGCGCGCGGTCGGCCCGCAACCGCGCTGAGGTCCGGCGTGCACAGCGGCGCGCCGCGAGCAAGCCGAGCGGCGGATGCTGGGCGCGCGGCCGCGCCGCTTCGACCTCAGCGCACGGGGTTTTCCAGAGTGCCGATGCCGCCGATCTCGACGCGCACGCGGTCGCCGGCGCGCAGCCAGCGGGGCGGATCGAAGGCCATGCCGACGCCGGCCGGCGTGCCGGTGGCGATCACGTCGCCCGGCAGCAGCGTCATCGCCGCCGACAACGCCTCGATGATCGCCGGGATGTCGAACACGAGATCGGAAGTGGCGCCTTCCTGTCGCAGTTCGTCGTTGACCCACAGCTTCAGCTTCAGGTCGCGCGCATCGAGTTCGTCGCGCGTGACGAGCCACGGGCCCATCGGGCAGAAGGTGTCGCAGCTCTTGCCGAGCAGCCACTGCTGGTGGCGCTTCTGCAGGTCGCGCGCGGTGACGTCGTTGACGATCGTGTAGCCGAATACGTGCTCGAGGGCCTGCGCGCGTGCGATGCGCTTGCCCGCCTTACCGATCACGACCGCGAGCTCGGCTTCGTAGTCGATTGCGCTGGAGGCCGCCGGCATCTCGATCGCCGCACCGGGGCCGATCACCGACTCCGGCACCTTGCTGAACGCGACCACCGCCTTCGGGATCAGATCGTCGGCCGACTTGGCGCCGTTGAAGCCGCGCGCGGCAAGCTCGGCCGCGTGCGAGCGGTAGTTCAGACCGATGCAGAACACGTTGCGGCGCGGCCGCGGCAGCGGCGCTTCGAGCTGCACTTGCGCCAGCGGCAGTGCGACACCCGCCGCCTCCGGCATCGCGCTTCCTGCAGCGAGTTGCTCGATCAGCGCCTGCAGGCCCTGGCCGGCATCGACCGCGAGCGGTGTGATGCGGTCGGCATCGATGCGGCCGACCTGGCGGCGTCCGGCATGGGTGAAGGTGGCAAGCTTCATGGCGACCCTGCGATGTGGCGTAGCGCGAGGCGCGCAGTGTGCCTCAGCGCCGGCGCAGATCGCCGCCGCCGTGGACGTGGCGTCACCGCCCGCCTAAGCTCGCCGCGATGAAAGAGCCCGAGATCTACTGCCCCAAGTGCGCCTGGCGCCCGCGCGCCGAAGACCGCTGGAGCTGCGTGCCGAGCTGCGGCACGGTGTGGAACACCTTCTGGACCCGTGGCGTGTGCCCGGGCTGCGGCATCGAGTGGCAGAAGACGCAGTGTCTCGCCTGTCATGAGGTGTCGCCGCACAAGGCGTGGTACCACTGGCCGGACGGCAGCGAGCCGGCGGGCGAAGAGACGCGGGGCGAGCGCGACACTGCGAAGTCGGGCTCGAACTGAGTGCCGAAGCGACGCGCGTGATGATGCTGCTTGCCGCCGCAATCAGTTCTCTCTGCTTGCGATTGCACCGGCCGGCAACGCCCGGTTCTGGGCGGTCTGTCTACTGCGGTCTTCGGCCGGGAGCCGACCGTCATGAAGGTCGGCTTGCGGGCATCCGGGCCCTGAGGTTCGATACGCAAGGCCTCAGCAGCGCACTGTCCGGGCGCGTCAGCCCACCCTTTCACCGGACGCGGCACGACCGGCAAGCCGCTCGCACCGTGCCGCATCGAGCGGATGGCCCGCGCCGCGGAATCGCGCCGACGCCGCGGCGAAATGGGCAGTGGTTTCCCCCTTGGGTGCTCCAAGCGCAGCGGCGAGGTGCCCGCGGACTTCATCATGGGCCGCATACCAGGCGGGCAGTCGCATCACGACGTTCGCCAGGTAGGCGCATTGCGCCTCGTGTCGTTCGGCAAGCTCGACCTCCCCGGCCCGTGCCGCTGCAATCGCGGCAGGCACCGCGAACGTGATGCGGCATCCGGGGCATGTCTCCAGGGGCCCCCGCACCGATTCCGCCGCGTCTCGCATCACGTGGAGCGCGGCCTGCGGGTCGCCGGCGTGCAACACGATCCGAGCACCGTAGATCCGGTCCAGCAGATGGAATCCGATGTCGGTCTGTCGAGCGAGGTCCAGCGCCTCGGCGAGCAGCGCGCGGGCCTCGTCGCGGCGGCCTTCGTGAATGGCGAGTTCCGCCAGGCGTTGGACCGACAAGGCTTCACCCACGGCGCCCCCGATGGCCCGGTGCAGCCGCGCTCCCTCGCGCAGGTCGCGGCGCGCAGCGGCCAGGTCGCCGGCGAGCCATTCGGCCTCGCCGCGCAAGGTGGTTCCGAAGGCGTGGCCGCGTGCCGCGCCCAGACGCCGAGCCTCGGACGCCAGCGCGTCCGCGAAGGCGATGACCTCGGCGTACGGCCGAGCACCATATAGAAAACGCTGCGTGATGCACAAGTGGCCGTCGAACACACGCACCGCCAGATGCGGCACGTGGCTCGTCTCGTGCAGATCCGCCCAGACGCTCTGATGAAGTTCGCCTCGGGCGTGAGCGGCCGCCGCCTGTGCCCAAGAGGCGACGACGATGGAGGCGATATCGCCCGACTGAAGCGCCAGTCGGCGTGCCACGGCCGCCTTCGCGGTGCCGATCGCCGGATCGGCCACGCCGAGGGCCGCCGCACCGCTATAGGCCAAGGCCTCGCACAGCTTGCCTTCGACGCTCATCGGCTGCACCCGCTCGAGCAGTGCCAGGGCACCCTTCGGATCACCCTGCTTCACCTGGGCCAGCGCGGCTTTCGCGAGCAGGTCGTGGCCTGTCGGTTCGCCGGCGGCGTCCGCGGCGAGGTGATAGGCCGCGAGCGCGGCGGGATCGCCAAGAGCGTCCAGGGATTCGGCGCGCAGTCGCAACGCTTCGGGATGGCCGGGCTCGCGTGCAAGCAAAGGCTCGAGGTGGCGCAATGCGTCGCTGAACGCGGCCAGCCGTACCGCGTCGCGCGCGGCGGCCAGCAGCCATGGCACGGCATCGCGCGGCTTGCCGGCCTCCAGCCAGTGGTGCGCGATGTCGGCAGGCTCCGCGTCCTGCTCGGCCAGCAGCTCGGCCACCTCACGATGCATCCTCGCCCGTCGGTGAGCCGGCACCTGATCGACCAGCGCCTGGCGGACCAGCTCGTGCCGGAAGCGGTAACGGCCTTCCGAGGGCACGAGTACGCCTTCCATCAGGCACGCGTCGAGCGCGGCCATCGGCGAGACCTGCGCGCTGCCGGCGAGCGACTCGATGGTCGCGACGTCGAAGCAGTCGCCGCACAACGCCAGCCACTTGAGCAGCGCGAGCGCGTGATCGGGTACGTCGCAGAGCCGCTCGAGGATCGCGTCGGCCGTGCTGGCGGGCAGCTTGCGATCGTCAGCAGCCGCAGCGCACCGCGCGAGCTCGATCGCGGCGAACGCACTGCCATCGGCGGCTCGCAACACGCCTGCGACGATGGCATCGGGCAGCGGCTTGCCTGCGACACGCAGCACGAGGCGCCGGCACTCGTCGTCGTCCAGTGGTTCCACATCCAGCAGTCGCAGCACACCTGCACGGTGCAGCCGGGCGATGCCGCGAGCCAGTGCCGTGCCCGCGCCCGGCGGGCGCGTGGCAAGGAGCACGCAGACCGGCGGACCCGCCACCGCGAGTTGCAGCAGCACGTCGATGTCGGCGTCGTCGACGAGGTGGGCGTCGTCCACTTGCAGGAGCAAATCGGCGCCCGCCGCTGAAGCGACGAGCAGCCTGCGCACGGCCCCCACCACCTGATGACGGCCGAGCGGCCCCTGGAGCGCGTCGGCCGGCGCGGCCAGCGGGCTGAGCAGCGCCAGTACATTGCGTGCAGCCGGCCCGATGCGATCAAGCAGGCCGCGGTCCGCCAGCAGCAGCCGCTCGGCAATCGACGAAACAACGGCGTAGGCGCGGCCGCCGCGAGTCATCTCGACGCGAAGCACTGCCCATCCACGGCCCCGGGCCTGGGTGCCGATCTCGCTGCACAGTGCGCTCTTGCCGATGCCAATCGGGCCGCGCAGCACGATTCCCCCGGCCCGTTCGTCGGCGGCCATGCCGAGCCAGGCCGTCACCTGCGCCAGCGGCAACGCGCGGCCCACGAACGCGGGCCCGCTCGTCTGCAGCCCGGCCAGGCAACGCTCGTACAGCGCCTCGGTCTGCCGGTCAGGCAAGACAGAGAGCGAATGCTGCAGCGCTTCGCGCAAGTGCGCGTACCAGCGCAGCGCGGCAGCGCGATTGCCGGACTCGAGCTCGCGCTGCATCAGCGCGCGGTGCGCAGGCTCGTCAGTGGGCTCGATCTGCGCCAGCTTCTCCCACTGCGCGCTGGCACGCAGCAGGTCGACATAGCGGGCGTGCATGCGTTCGCGGGCAACTTCCGCCCAGGCTTCGTAGCGCCCGCCCGGAAGGAGGTCGCCGGCATACTCCCGCGCGGTCTCGGCGCATTCAGCGGCATCGCGCCGGGCCAGCGCGGCTTCGGCCCGGCGCGCGAACGCCTCCGCGTCGACCACCACCGGGCGGCCCGGCCACAAGGCCAACTCGCCTTCCTGCGCGACGATCGCATCGTGGCGCCCCAGGGCCTGACGGGCGTGGTGCGTCGCCTTGCGGAGGTTGGCTGCTCCGGCCTTGGGGTCCAGTTGCGGCCACAGTGCATCGATGACCTGGTCGCGCGTCATGCGGTGTCGCGGCTGAAGGCTCAGCAACTGCACCAGATGCGTCGCCCGCAGGCTCGGCCAGCGCTGCGCCGGAAGTTCAGTCGATCCAACGCTAACCGCGAAACATCCCAGCAGCTGAATGGTCAGCGGCAAGGGCGGGTCGGCCGACGGGTGGAGGAAGGGGGTGGCGTCCATCGCAGGCAGTGTGGGCTTGGCCCGGATCCGCCACAAGTCCCTGAACACCCGGGAACGGTTCAGGAACGCCGCGCGGGCATCGTGACGTCACGTCGGGTCCGCCGGCGCTACGCAACCCAGGGAGCAAGCCATGCATGCCCGATACCCCTTCGCCACCGACGTCAGTAACGACTTCCCGGTTCCAACCCAGGAGCAGCCCCCCACGTCCGAGGCGTCGAGCGTGCCGCGGCGCACACCCGACGTGCCGACCGCCGATGTGCCCGGCGTTGCCGACAGCCCAGGCGCCATTGAATACACGTCGTGGACCCGGCTCCTTCGGATCGGCTCGGCGTGACCGACCGGAATGATCCATCTTCGCCCACATTGAAGGAGCACACCGCATGAACCAAGCAACGACCTCGTTGTACGAACGGCTGGGCAAGCGCGATGGCATTGCCCGCATTACCCGCAGCTTGATCGAAAACCACATGGCCAATCCGCTGGTCAAGACGCGCTATGAGGGAAGCGAAAACCTCGAGCGTGTCGAGCAACGCGTGATCGAACTCTTTTGCGCCGGCGCAGGCGGGCCGGAGTCCTACAGCGGGCGCGACATGCTGGCGACGCACCGCGGAATGAACATCAGCGAGCAGGAGTTCGTCGCAGTCGTCGACGACGCCATGGCGGCTCTGGAGTCCAATGGTATCGACCCCGGCACGCGAAACGAGGTGCTGGCGATTCTCTGGTCGCTAAAAGGCGATGTCATCCGGGTCTGATGCGCGCAGTTCAGTGGGCGTCGGGTTTTCATTGGCCCGCTCGGGACGGCGGAGGACGCGTCAGGGTCGACTCCCGCAGCTGCGAGTGTCCGCTCGCACTACAACACCCCTCGCTTCGAGATCGGCCGAGCCGATCCCGTCGATCAGAGGAACAGGTCCGGCATCAACTGCGTGCTCCCCGGCACGACCGAGTACTTGCCCAGGTCTTTGATCCCCGCCCGCGCCAGCACTTCGTCGTCGATGAAGAAGTTGCCGGTCGTGCTGGCCGGCAGGTTGAGGATCGCGTAGGCGGCGTCGGCCATGATCTCGGGCCTGCGGCAGTGCTCGGGCTTGACGCCGGGGATCATCTGCAGCGCCGCGGTCTGAATCACGGTTCGCGGCCACAGCGCGTTGACGGCGATGCCGTGCGGCTTGAACTCTTCGGCGTGGCCGAGCACGCACAGGCTCATCCCGTACTTGGCCATCGTGTAGGCGACGTGCGGCGCGAACCACTTCGGGTCGAGGTTCAGCGGCGGCGACAGCGTGAGCACGTGCGGGTTGCGACCGGCCTGCGCGCTGCGCTTGAGATATGGCAGGCAGGCCTGGGTGACGAGGAAGGTGCCGCGCGCGTTGACGCCGAACATCAGGTCGAAGCGCTTGATCGGCGTCGCTTCGGTCGGCGTCAGGTTGATCGCGCTGGCGTTGTTGATGACGATGTCGATGCCGCCGAAGGTCTCGGCGGTCTTGCGCGCCGCTTCGACCACCTGCGCTTCGTCGCGGATGTCGACCTGCAGCGGCAGGCAGCGGCCGCCGGCAGCCTCGATCTCCTTGGCGGCACTGAAGATCGTCCCCGGCAGCTTGGGGTTCGGCTCGACCGTCTTGGCCGCGATGGCGACGTTGGCGCCGTCGGCGGCACAGCGCTTGACGATCGCCAGGCCGATGCCGCGCGAGGCGCCGGAGATGAAGATGGTCTTGTCCTTGAGCGTCATATCTCCTCCTCGAGTGGGCGTTGACGGCTGATCGGCGGCAGCACCTCGCCGGCGATCACTTCGCCCAGCCGTTCGGCCACGCGCGCGTACAGCGCCGGGCCCGGATGAAAGCCGTCGTCGCTGAACAGGCGCGGATGCGCGAGGCCGTCCATCGGCACGTGGCGGATGAAGTCGAACTCGCGTGATCGTCGAGCGTCGAGCGTCGAGCGTCGAGCGTCGAGCGTCGAGCGTGGGATGGCTCGAACCTGTGTCTGGTTCCACGCTGGACGCTCGACCCTCGTCACCCGAATCGGGAAAAGTCCGGCTTACGCCGTTCGAAGAAGGCGGTGAAGGCCTCCTTCGCTTCTTCCGACTTCAGCATGCGACCAAAGGTCTTCGCCTCGTCGACGATGAGCTTCTCGGTGACGCTACGCCAGCCGGCCTTCATCAGCCGCTTGGTCTCGCGCACGCTCGACGGCGGCAGGGCGTTGAAGCGCAGCGCCTGCCGGCGCGCGTGGTCGAGCACTTCGTCGGGCGGCAGGATGCGGTTGACGAGGCGCATCTCCAGCGCCTCCTCGGCGCTGATCGGCTCGCCCAGCAGCAGCTTCTCGGCCGCCTTGTGGTAGCCGGCATTCAGAGGCACGAGCAGGCTGGAGGCGAATTCGCTGCACAGGCCGAGCGAGACGAAGGGCATCGAGAACATCGCGTTGTCGGCGCAGTAGGCAAGATCGCAGTGCAGGAGCATGGTGGTGCCGATGCCGACTGCGGCGCCGTTGACCGCGGCGATCACCGGCTTCTCGGCGTAGCCGAGCGCGGCCATGAACTGGAACACCGGCGCCTTCTCGTCGGCCGGCGGGTTCTTCATGAAGTCTTCGAGGTCGTTGCCGGCAGTGAAGATGTCCGCCTGGCCGTGGATCAGGATCGCGCGCACCGCGCTGTCCTCGTGCGCGGCGCCGATCGCCTCGGCCATGGTCTGGTACATCGCCACCGTCAGTGCGTTCTTCTTCTCCGGCCGCGCAATCTCGATCGCATGGACGCCTTCGATGGTGTAAGTGCGGATGCTCATGCGGTCTCCGAGTTGAGTGCGATCGGTCAGCGGCCGTGCCGGCCTTGCTGTTGGACGAACCTGCGCAGAGCCGAGGCGGCCTGCCTTTGCACGCGGTCGCGCAGCATCGGCGTCCAGCCGAACAACCAGCCCTGAAGACCGAGCGCCTGGCGCGACCAGCGCCACAGGTTGAAACGGTCGACCTGCCGGACGATGCGGCCGGCGGCAAAGCGCATCTCGGTGACGACGCGGTTGGTCACCGGCCGTCCGGTCGGGCCGAAGGTATAGCGCGCGACCCAGACGACGCGGGCGCCTTCATCGCTCTCGGACACGACGTTGTAGTTGACCGACAGATCGGGCGCGTGCGCGAGCAGCATCTGCCACATCGCCCGCACCTCGTCGACGCCGAGCAGCGGGAACACCGGATCGCTGAAGGTGGCATGCTGGGCGTAGGTCATGCCCATCGTGTGCCAGTCGCCGAGTGCGAAGGCGTCGTAGAAGCGCTCGGCCACGCCCATCGGTCCGGTCCGCTTGTTGCCCGGTTGCGATCAAGCTCGTGCCGCGCGCACGTCGGCTCGGCGCGCCGCGCTCACACGCGCTCGAAGATTCCCGCCGCGCCCATGCCGGTGCCGACGCACATCGTCACCATGCCGTACTTGAGCTGCTTGCGGCGCAGCGCGTGCACGACCGTGGCGGCGCGAATCGCGCCGGTGGCGCCGAGCGGGTGGCCGAGCGCGATCGCGCCGCCCATCGGGTTGACTTTGCTCGCATCGAGCCCGAGGTCGCCGATCACGGCCAGTGCCTGTGCGGCGAAGGCCTCGTTCAGCTCGATCCAGTCGAGATCGCTCTGCGACAGTCCGGCCGCCTGCAGCGCCGCCGGGATCGCCTCCTTCGGGCCGATGCCCATGATCTCCGGCGGCACGCCGCGCACCGCGAAGGAGACGAAGCGCGCCAGCGGCGTCAGGTTGAACTGCTTGAGGATCTTCTCCGACACCAGGATCAGCGCGCCGGCGCCGTCCGAGGTCTGCGAGCTGTTGCCGGCGGTCACCGAGCCCTTGGCCGCGAATACCGGCTTGAGTTTGGCGAGCGCCTCCAGCGTCGTGTCGGCGCGCGGTCCCTCGTCGAGCGCCACGGTCTTGCTGCGCACTTCGATCTCGTGGGTGGCGAGGTTGGCCGCCTTCTCGACCACTTCGACCGGCGTGATCTCGTCGGCGAACTCGCCCGCCTTCTGCGCCGCGATCGCCTTCTGGTGCGAGGCGAGCGCGAAGGCGTCCTGCGCCTCGCGCGTGACCTTCCAGCGCTCGGCCACCTTCTCGGCGGTCAGTCCCATGCCGTAGGCGATGCCGATGTTCTCGTCGCGGTCGAACACGTGGGCGTTGATCGACGGCTTGTTGCCGGTCATCGGCACCATGCTCATCGACTCGACGCCGCCGGCGATCATCACCTCGGCCTCGCCGACGCGAATGCGGTCGGCCGCCATCTGCACCGCGGTCAGGCCGCTGGCGCAGAAGCGGTTGACGGTCACGCCGCCGACCGTGTTCGGCAGCCCGGCCAGCAGCACGCTCATGCGCGCCACGTTCAGGCCCTGCTCGCCCTCGGGCATCGCGCAGCCGACGATCGCGTCCTCGATCGTCTTCGGGTCGAGGTTCGGCACCTGCTTGAGCGCGCCGCGCAGCGCCGCGATCAGCAGGTCGTCCGGCCGCTGGTTGCGCAAGCCGCCCTTCGGCGCCTTGCCGATCGGCGTGCGCGTGGCGGCAACGATGTACGCGTCTTGAACTTGGCGGGTCATTTCTGGCTCCGGTATTCGATCAGTTGCCGGGGGTTCCAAGGGGGCTGGCAAGCCCCCTTGCGTTCACAACCAAAAGATGCAGCGGGCAAGCCGGTCCGTAACGTCAGTTACGGACCGGCTTGCCCGTCTGCATCATCCCCATCATCCGCTCCTGCGACTTCGGATGCGCGACCAGTTGCATGAAGAACTTGCGCTCCAGGTCGAGCAGCCACTGCTCGTCGACCAGCGATCCCGCCTCGACGTCGCCGCCGCACATCACCTCGGCGATGCACGAGGCGATAAAGAAGTCGTGCTGGCTGATGAAGCCGCCGTCGCGCATGTTGACCAACTGATACTTGATCGTCGCCAGCCCGGTGCGTCCGGCCACCGGGAAGCCCTTGGGCGCGAGCGGCGGCCGGTAGCCGCCGGCGTGCATCGCAAAGGCGGTGCCGATCGCCGTCCACAGCAGTTCGTGGCTGTTGAAGACGATCAAGTCGTCGGGCTTCAGATAGCCCATCTGCTGCGCTTCGTGCGCGCTCTTGGCGACGTTGGCCATCGCGGCGTTGGTGAACCAGCCGCGCAGGTAGGGAAAGACGTCGCTCGATCCAGCCTGCTGCGCAAGCTGTGCGGCGCGCAGCGCGCCTTCCTTCAGGCCGCCGGCGCCGGGGATCAGGCCCACGCCCACTTCCACCAGGCCGATGTAGCTCTCGATGTTGGCCACGCGGCGCGCGCAGTGCAGTAGCAGTTCACAGCCGCCGCCGAGCGCCATGCCGCTGACCGCGGCCACCGCGGGCACCTGCGCGTACTTCAGCCGCATCAGCGCGTCCTGCAGCTTCTTCTCCTCGACGCCGATCGCCTTGACGCCGCCCGACATGAACACCGGCAGCATCGCGTTCAGATCGGCGCCGACCGAGAACGGCTCGTCCGGCGACCAGATCACGAGGCCGCGGTACTCGCGTTCGGCCAGCTCGACCGCCTTGAGCAGGTTGGCGATCACGCCCGGGCCGATCGCGTGCATCTTGCTCTTGATCGAGAACACCAGCACCTCGGCGGCCAGTCCGCTGTCGAGCGTGAAGATGCGGCCGTCGGCGTCCTCGTGGATCGTCTTGCCGATCGTGTGACCGGTGGCCGCGCCCTCGCCCAGCAGTGTTGCGCGCACGATCTGGCGCGCGTAGACCGGCAGCGTCGAGCGCGGAACGAAGGCCTTCTTGCCCGGGCTCCAGGAACCGGCGGCGCCGTGCACGCCGTTGTTCTTGGCGACGGGGCCGTCGAACACCCATTTGGGCAGCGGCGCCTTGCTCAAGGCCTCGCCGGCGTCGATGTCGGCCTGCACCCACTCGGCGATCTGCTGCCAGCCGGCCGCCTGCCAGGTTTCGAACGGGCCTGTGCTCCAGCCGAAGCCCCAGCGCAGCGCGAAGTCGACGTCGCGCGCGGTGTCGGCGATCGACTCCAGGTGCACGGCGATGTAGTGGAACGCGTCGCGGAAGATCGCCCACAGGAACTTGGCCTGCGGATGGTCGGTCTCGCGCAGCAGCTTCAAGCGCTCGGCGGCATCCTTCTTCTTCAGGATGCGCGCGATCAGTTCATCGGCCTTGCCGGCGCTTTCCACGTACTCGGCCCGCTTCGGGTCGAGCACCTTGATGCTCTTACCTTCCTTCTTGTAGAAGCCCGCGCCGGCCTTCTGGCCGAGAGCGCCCTTGTCCACCAGGCTCTTCAGCACCGGCGGCGTGGCGAAGTGCGCGGCGAACGGATCGATCGACGGCGGCAGCGTGTCCTGCATCGTCTTGATCACGTGCGCCATCGTGTCCAGACCGACCACGTCGGCGGTGCGGAAGGTGGCGCTCTTGGCGCGGCCGAGCTTGCTGCCGGTCAGATCGTCGACCACGTCGTAAGGAATGCCGTACTTTTCGGCCTCCTTGATGGTGGCCAGCATGCCGAAAACGCCGACGCGGTTGGCGATGAAGTTGGGCGTGTCCTTGGCGCGCACCACGCCCTTGCCGAGCGTGCTGGTGAGGAAGGTCTCGAGGTCGTCGAGGATCGCCGGCTGCGTAGCCGGGGTCGGGATCAGCTCGACCAGGTGCATGTAGCGCGGCGGATTGAAAAAGTGCACGCCGCAGAAGCGCGCCTTGAGACTCGCGTCCATCACTTCGCTGAGCTTTGCGATCGGCAGGCCGCTGGTGTTGGAGGCAAAAATGGCGTCCTCGCGCACGAACGGCGCGACCTTCTTGTACAGGTCGTGCTTCCAGTCGATGCGCTCGGCGATCGCCTCGATCACGAGATCGCAGCCGCGCAACTGTTCGAGATGCTCCTCGTAGTTGGCGGCCTCGATGAACTGCGCATCTTCCTTGTTGCCGAGCGGCGCCGGATTCAGCTTCTTCAGGTTCTCGATCGCCTTGAGCACGATGCCGCTCTTGGGCCCGTCCTTGGCCGGCAGATCGAACAACAGCACCGGCACCTTGGCGTTGACACAGTGGGCCGCGATCTGCGCGCCCATCACGCCGGCGCCGAGGACGGCGACTTTGCGGACGAGGAAGTTGGTTGGCATGTCGTCGGTCTCCGGTGAGTCAGGCGATGATGGATGATGGCGCTGCGCGCCGATGACGCCGGCTTCGCCGGCTATGAGAGGCGCGCTTCGCTCGCCTCATAGGCCCGCAGGGCCGTCATGGCCGCCGCAGGCGGCGTCATCCGTCATCAAAAGGCTTCTGCAGGCAACTCCATCACGCTCTTCGCGCCCGAGCGTGCGGCGCGGATATGGTAGGCGGTCTCCGGCAGCAGGCGCGCGAAGTAGAAGCGCGCAACCGTGAGCTTGCTGACGTAGAAGGGATCGACCCGTTCGCCGTCGGCCTTGATGCGATCGAGGGCGACTTGCGCCATCCTCGCCCAGAAGTAGGCGAACACCAGGTGCCCGACCACGCGCAGATAGTCGACCGCGGCCGCGCCCGCCTCGTCGGCGTTGGCGAGCGCCTTCATCCCCAGTTCCATGGTCAGCTTGCCGACCTTGTCGCCGAGATCGGCAAGCGGCGTCACGAACTCGTTCATATCGGTACGCGTGCCGTTGCGCTCGATGAACTCGGTCACTCGCTGGCCGAACTTTTTCAGCTTGGCGCCATTGTCCATCAGCACCTTGCGCCCGAGCAGGTCGAGCGACTGGATCGTGTTCGTTCCCTCGTAGATCAGGTTGATGCGGGCGTCGCGCACGAACTGCTCCATGCCGGCCTCGCGGATGTAGCCGTGGCCGCCGAACACCTGCAGGCAGTCGGAGGCGCAGCGAAAGCCGTTGTCGGTGAGGAAGGCTTTCACGATCGGCGTCATCAGCGCCATCATGTCGGCACCGAACTTGCGCTCCTCCTCGTTTGCACCGTGCATCTGCTGGTCGGCCATCAGCGCCACCCAGTAGGCAAAAGCGCGCCCGGCCTCGTTGTAGGCGCGCGCGGTGAGCAGCATCCGGCGCACGTCGGCGTGGTGGATGATCGGGTCGGCAGCGGTCGCCGGGCTCTTGGCGCCTGACAGCGACCGGCCCTGGAGCCGCTCCTTGGCGTAGGCGGCGGCGTTCTGGTAGGCGACCTCGCCGATCCCCAGCCCCTGAACGCCGACGCCGAGACGCGCGCCGTTCATCATCACGAACATCGCGTTCAGCCCCTTGTTGGGCTCGCCCACCAGCCAGCCGACGGCACCCTCCAGGATCATCTGGCAGGTGCTGTTGCCGTGGATGCCCATCTTGTTTTCGATGCCGCCGCAGGTAATGCCGTTGCGCGAACCGACCTTCGCCGTCGCGCCCTGACCCTCGGGCAGGAACTTCGGCACGACGAACAGCGAGATCCCCTTGGTACCGGCCGGCGCATCGGGCAGGCGCGCCAGCACCAGGTGGACGATGTTCTCGGCCAGATCGTGCTCGCCGGAGGAGATGAAGATCTTGGTGCCGCTCAACCGGTGGCTGCCGTCGCCCTGCGGCTCGGCCTTGGTGCGCAGCAGGCCGAGGTCGGTGCCGCAGTGCGGCTCGGTCAGGCACATGGTGCCGGCCCACTGGCCGGCGACCATCTTCGGCAGGTACAGATCCTTGAGCGCCGGCGAGGCGTGCACCTGCAGACACTCGTAGGCGCCGATCGTCAGCCCCGGATACATGGCCCAGGACTGGTTGGTCGAGTACTGCATCTCGTAGAACGCGATCTGCAGCAAATGCGGCAAGCCCTGGCCGCCGTACTCGTGTTCGGCCGCCAGTCCCGGCCAGCCGGCGGCGCAGAAGGCCTCATAGGCCTGCTTGAAGCCGGCCGGCGTGTGCACCGCACGCGTGGCGGGGTCGTAGCGGCAGCCTTCCTCGTCGCCGCTCAGGTTGATCGGGTGCAGCACTTCGGCGCAGAACTTGCCGGCTTCCTCGACCACTTGGTTGACGGTGTCGGCGTCGATCTCGCGGTAGCGCGGCATGGCGCGCAAGACATCGACCGCGCCGAGCAGCTCGTGCATCACGAACTGCTGGTCGCGCAGCGGCGGGGTGTAGCTGGGCATGACTCCTCCTAAGCCCCTCTGGCGCGCGACGCCGCGCGTCGCCGCTGTCGGGGCGGATCGGTTTGCGAAACGGATCTGGCGCGCGCCGGCGATCGCCGTGCGCCCGCGGGCGACGAAGCTGCGCCCTTGGCGCGCGCGCCGGCGGCCGAAGGCGACGGCACGGCGACGAGCGAGCGCCTGCCGGCCGCGGTGCCGTAGGCGTCGAGCAGGCGCGCCAGCGCGGTGCGCGCACGCCTGAGGCTGTCTTTCGAGTGCAGCAGGCGCGCGTCCTGGTGCGTGACCAGCATCAGGCCGTAGATCTCGAACACCATCTGGTCCGGGTCGACGCGCGCGTCCAGATGCCCTGCGGCGCGCGCCAGTTCGATCGCCCGCAGCAGCTCGCGCTTCCAGCCGGTGACGATGCGCACCAGCGCGTCGTGCAGCGGGCCCGGCCGGTCGTCGTACTCGCTCGCGCCGGCGATCAGCAAGCAGCCCTGCTCGATCTCGCGTCCGAGCAGCGCCAGCCAGTTTTCGAGCAGCGCGCGCAGGCGCGGCAGCCCGCGCGGCTCGGCCACCGCCGGGCGCAGGACGTCGTCGACGAAGCGTGCCGCGTATTCGTTGAGCACCGCCAGTTGCAGCTCTTCGCGCGCGCCGAAGTGCGCGAACACGCCGCTCTTGCTCATCGCCAGCGCCTCTGCCAAGGCGCCGATGGTCAGCCCTTCCAGGCCCTCGCGCCGGGCGACCGCGAGCGCCGCCTCGACGATCGCCGCCCGCGTCAGGTCGCCCTTGCGCGGGCGCAGAGGCGCGGCGAGCGAGCGCAGGGCGGTGGCGAGCGTCATGCGGTGGCGCAGGTCGGCAGTCGAGGTCGCTGCTGGCGCAAGGACGAACGCCCGCAGCCAAGCCGAAGACGGGCGTTCGCTGAAATCGAACGCTCGTACTATTTCGTAGACCGACCGTGCGTGTCAATTCGGGCTTTAGAGTGGCCGGTCCATTGGTGCAGTGCAAGGACGCGGCGACGGCGCGGCCGCGAACTCCGCCGCCACGTGGTCGACGAACAGGCGCACCTTGGCCGACAGGTGGCGGCGGCTCGGATACACGGCCCAGATGTCGCCGCTGCCGCCTTCGTACTGCGGCAGCACCCGCAGCAGGCGGCCGTCGGCCAGCGCGGCGGCGACGTGGAAGTCGGTCTCCAGGATGATGCCCTGCCCCGCGACCGCCGCCGCCACCAGCACCTCGCCGCTGTTGGCGTGCAGGCTGCCCGCGGCCTTGACCTCGACCGCGCGTCCGTCGGGTCCGCGCAAGGTCCACAAGCGCGGCGTGCGCGCGTAGGCGTAGGTCAGCAGGTCGTGCTGCGCGAGGTCGGCGGCCGAGCGCGGCACGCCGCGCTCGGCCTGCGCCTCTCGCTCGGCGTGATGTTCATTGCCCATGCGCTGCTGAAGCTCTTCGTTTTCACGCTGCCCGGCACCGTGCAGCTCTTCCAGTCGCTCGGCCTGCGCGCCCGTGCTGGCCTACGTGACCTTCGGCGCCGAACTCGTCGGCGGCGTGCTTCTGATCCTCGGCCTGCACACGCGCGCCGTGGCCGCGGCGCTGATCCCGATCCTGCTCGGCGCGACCTGGGCCCACGCCGGTAACGGCTGGCTGTTCAGCGCACCCAACGGCGGCTGGGAGTACCCGGCGTTCTGGACGGTGACGCTGGCGGTGCAGGCGCTGCTCGGCCCCGGCGCCTACGCGCTCGACAACCGCCGCGCGCCGGCCCTGCCGCAGCTGCAGAGCGCCTGAAGCGCTGAACGCAGACTCGTCGCAGCGCACGCTTGATTGCGACCGCACCCGGGCGCAACCTCGCCCGACACTGCGGGACGAAACAGACGGTGCGATCCTGGCCTGACCGATGGAGGTCTCGAGATGTCACTACCCACCCTGTTCCTGTCGCACGGTTCGCCGCTGCATGCGCGCGGCGGTTCGCGCGCAAGCGAGGGCTGGACCGCGCTCGGCCGGCGGCTGCCGCGGCCCGCGGCCATCCTCGTTGCCTCGGCGCACTGGGAGACCGAGTTGCCGATGGTATCGGCCAGCGCCAGGCCGCAGACGATCCACGACTTCGGCGGCTTTCCGCCGGACCTGTACCGCATGCACTACGCCGCGCCCGGCGCGCCCGATGTCGCACGGCGCGCGGTCGATCTGCTCGAGGCCGCGGGCTTCAGCGCCAGCAGTAACGGCTGTCGCGGGCTCGACCACGGTGCGTGGGTGCCCTTGCGCCACATGGTCCCTCAAGCCGACGTGCCGGTGGCGCAGATCGCCGTGCAGCCGGGGCTGGGCGCCGCGCATCACCTGCGGCTGGGCCGCGCGCTCGCGCCGCTGTCCGACCAAGGCGTGCTGATCGTCGGCTCGGGCCACCTGACACACAACCTGAACGAGGCGATGGCGCTGCTGCGCCGGGGCGAGGCGCAGTTCGGTGTGGAAAGCGGCGCGGCGACCTACGTCGAGGACTTCCGCCGCTGGGTCGAGGACACGCTGCGGCGAAACGACGACGCGGCGCTGGCCGCCTGGCTCGAGCGTGCGCCAGACGCGCGCCGCGCGCATCCGAGCGACGAGCACTTCCTGCCTTTGCTGGTCGCCTACGGCGCCGCCGGCGCCGGCGCGCGCAGCGAGCGCATCGACCTCGGCGTCGAGGCGCAGGTGCTGGCGATGGACGCCTACCTGTTCATGCGCGATTGACCGCCGGCGGCACCGGAATCTCGTACAGCCGGCCGTCGCCGATCGCCACCACGCGGTCGCCGGGCGCGCGCGAGATCGTCGCGCCGCCGGTGAACTCGCCGAAGGCCGGAAGCAGGGTCAGTTCGTCGCGGATCCAGAAGCAGGGCAGGCGCAGGCGGTCGTGCTCGCCGCTTAGCCGCACGCAGGGGTGCAGGTGGCCGGCGAGCACGTGCGCACCGGCGATGCGCTGCGGCTGATGGCACAGCGCCAGCGCGCCGAGCGGCCACGGCTCCTGGACCACGTGCAGGCCGAGATCGGCCGGCGGCGCGCCGGCATGACGGTCGTGATTGCCTTCGACCAGCACCATGTCGACTTGCCGATGACGCGCGCGCCAGGCGCGCAGTGCCGCCAGCGTCTGGCGCGCATGCGCCTCGCGCGCGTGGAACAGGTCGCCGAGGAAAACCAGGGTCGCGGCGCCGGTGGCCGCCAGCAGGTCGTCGAGCCGGCGCAGGTTCTCGCCGGTCGTGCCGCGCGGCAGCGGCACGCCGCGAGCGCGGAAGGTGGCTGCCTTGCCGAAGTGGACGTCGGCCAGCACCAACGTTCGCCGGGCGGCCAGCCAGAGGGCCCGCTGCGCCAGCAGCAGCGCCGGCGTGCCGTCGGGCAGCTCGAGCGCGAGCGAGTCCATCGCGGCGAACGCTAGCGGCCCATGCGCGGCGCGGCAACGGCGCGCGCACCGGGACCGGCGCTCACGCCTGCGGCGCCGGCGCGTCCTGCGGGCTGGCGGAGTGGCGACCGGCGGCAAGCGCGGTCGGCGCCTGCAAAGCTTTGGCGAAGCGCAGCACGCCGCCGTCGTCTTCGTCGCGGCGCGCGTCGTACATGCGCGCGCGCATCAGCTTGCCCATGTCGTCGTTCTCGGACAGCACGTAGCCGATGATCTCGCGGATGCCGCGCTCGCGGGCGCAGTTCTCGAGCGCGTTCATCAGCGCGTGCCCGAGTCCGCGCCCCTGCCAGCCGTCCTCGACCGTGATGCCGAACTCGCAGGTGCTGCCGTCCGGGTTGCGCGTATAGCGGGCGATGCCGCGGATCTCGCCGTCGGGGTGCTCGACGTTGGCGTCGATGGCGACGAACGCCATCTCGCGGTCGTAGTCGATGTTGGTGTAGCGCACCAGGCGCTCGGTGGTGAGCTCGCGCAGCGGCGCGTGGAAGCGCAGGTACAGCGTCTGCGGCGACAGGCGGGCGACGAAGCGGCGCTCGGCGTCCAGGTCCTCGGGCCGGATCGGCCGCAGCAGCACCGTCTCGCCGGTCTTCAGGCGCGTGGCACGCGTGAGGCTTCGCGGATAGGGGTGGATCGCCAGGTGCGAGTAGGTCGCGTCCGGCGCCAGCGGTCCGTCGCCGAGCAGCACGCGCGCGTCGAGAGCGATGGCGCCGCTCTCGTCGCACAGCAGCGGGTTGATGTCGAGCTCGTGGATGCACGGGATCTCGCACGCCAGGTCGGAGACCTTGAGCAGGACGCCGACCAGCGCCTCGAGATCGATCGCCGGCAGGCCGCGGTAGCTGTCGAGCAGCTTCGACACGCGCGTGCGCGAGATCATGTCGAGCGCGAGAAAGCGGTTCAGCGGCGGCAGCGCCGTGGCCGAGTCGCGGAACACCTCGACCGCGATCCCGCCCAGGCCGAAGCTGATCACCGGACCGAACACCGGGTCGCGCGCCAGGCCGACGATCAACTCGCGCCCGTGCGGCCGGCGGATCATCTGCTGCACGTTGACGCCGGCGAGCTTCGCCTGCGGCGCGCGCTCGGCCACGCGCGCGACGATGGTCTCGAAGCCCTGGCGCACCTCGTCGGCGCTGCGCAGCGACAGCAGCACGCCGCCGACCTCGCTCTTGTGCGCGACGCCCTGCGCCGAGAGCTTGAGCACGACTGGGAAACCGATCGCCTGCGCCAGCGCCACCGCCTCGTCGGCGCTGTGCGCCAGTTCGGTGCGCGCGGCGGCGATGCCGAAGCAGCGCAGCAGGTGCTTGGACTCGTTTTCGTCGAGCTGGGCGCGCCCCGCCAGCAGGGCGCGCTCGATCAGTCGCCGCGCGCCGGCGATGTCGGTGTCGAACTGATCGACGTGCGGCGGCGGTACCTGCAGGCGCAGCTCGCGGTTGCGCACGAAGCGCGACAGGTACGAGAACGACTGCACGCCGCGCTCGGGCGAAATCAGCGCCGGCACGCCCGCCTGCTTCATCACCGCGCGCCCGCGCGCCGCCTCGGCCTCGCCCAGCCAGGCCGTGACCACCGGCTTGTCTGCGGCCTCGATCACCGGCAGCAGCGCCTGCGCCGTGTCCTCGGCGCCGACGCGCACGGTCGGCGTGTACAGCAGCAGCACGCCGTCGTTGGCCGGGTCAGCGAGCAGGATGCGTGCCGCCTGCGCAAAGCGCTCGGCGTCGGCGTCGCCGACGATGTCGACCGGGTTGGTGCGCGACCAGGTGCCGGGCAGGATCGCGTCGAGCTCGTCGCGCACTTGCGGCGACAGCGCCGCCAGTTGCACGTCGGCATCGGCGGCGGCATCGGCCGCGAGCACGCCGGGGCCGCCGCCGTTGGTGACGATCGCCAGCCGGTTGCCGGGCAGACCGCGCGGCAGCCGCCCGGTGGCGAGCGCCTCGGCGGCGGCGAACATCTGGTTGAAGGCGTCGACGCGGATCGCGCCGGCGCGCTTGAGGGCGTTGTCGAACACGGCGTCGTCGCCGACCAGGGCGCCGGTGTGGCTCATCGCCGCGCGTTGGCCGGTCATGTGGCGACCGACCTTGAGCACCACCACCGGCTTGACCGAGGCGGCGGCGCGCACGCTGCTCATGAAGGCGCGCGCATCGTGCACGCCCTCGATATACAGGACGATGCTGCGCGTGGCGGCATCGAGCGCCAGGTAGTCGAGGATCTCCGAGAACTCGACCTCGGAGCCGGCGCCCGTGGACACCACCGACGAGAAGCCGAAGCCCGCGGTCCATGCATAGTCGAGCAGCGCCGCCACCACCGCGCCCGACTGCGACACCAGTGCCACCGTGCCCGGCCGTGCCGGCGTGCGCGCGAAGGTCGCGTTCAGGCCGATCTCGGGCCGCATGATGCCGAGGCAGTTCGGCCCGAACAGGCGGATGCCGAGGGCGCGCGCGCGCGTCAGCGCCAGCGCCTGCAGGCGCCGGCCTTCGTCGCCGGTCTCGGCGAAGCCGGCCGACAGCACGAGCACCGCGCGCGTGCCGCGCGCGCCGGCCTGTTCGATCAGTCGCGGCAGGCTCGCCGGCGGTGTGGTGACCACCGCCAGCTCGGGCGCGAGCGGCAGCGACTCGAGCGACGGATAGCACTTGCGGCCGCGCACCAGCGCGTGCTTCGGGTTGACGGCGTAGATCTCGCCCTTGAAGCCGCCGGCGAGCACGTTGTCGAAGACGTGCATGCCGAGCGCGCCGGCGCGCTCGCTGGCGCCGATCACTGCGATCGATCGCGGCGCCAGGGCGCCGCGCAGGTAGTGCGAAGTAAACATGCTGCCTCTTCTGCACGCCCGGCCGGTTCGGCCGGACGCTGGATGCGGTCGGCCGGCGCCCGGTCGGCGCCGGCCGCGGATCGGCCTGGCGATCTTCGCCCCCGGGTTGACCCGAGCGACGAAGCGGCGCCCATGCCATCGGCGACCTCCCCGCTAGACCTTGCCGCAGAGACGACGATTTCGTCGAACGCTGCGCGGCCGCCTACGGTCAGAACCGCCGATCTCCGATGACGCGCCGCAACAATAGCGCCGGCATATGACCGCCGCAACGTCGGCCCCCTCTAATCGTCGCGGTTGACGGCAGTCAACGGCCGAACGGACGATGCAACCTACCCTCGCCGAGAGTCGTGTGTAACCCGCGTCGGTCGAATTGCAGAACATGACACATGCTGCCGCCCGCGTCGCGCCTACGCGCGAAGACGTGATCGCGCGTCTGCCAGAGCAACTGCGGCACCGACGCGAGGAACTCGCGGCGGCACTGAGCACCCGCCTGCATCAGGACAGCAGCGGCGACCACGCCGAAGCAGGCCTGCCGCGCCGGGCCGAAGAAACCGACGACGACGCCGCCGCCGAGACCGCGCGCGAACGCGATCTGGCCGACTTGGCGCGCCTGACCGCCGAATTGGCGCAGGTGGACTCGGCGCTGGCGCGCGTTCGCCTCGGCCAGATCGGCGAGTGCGACGACTGCGGCGAACCGATCGACGCTGCCCGCCTGCTCGTGAACCCAGCCGCCGCCCGCTGCGCCGAGTGCCAGGAATTCGCCGAACAACGCCAAGCGCGCGCGCGACTGCGCCGCCGCTGAGCGCCGAGCCGGCGCAGCAGCGGCGCCTCGCCGCCTAGAGCGAGGCCAGGGCGTCGACCACCATTGACTCGGTCAACAGTTCCGGCAGCACGCGCGTGCCGCCCTTGCCGTCGTACAGCACGTACAGCGGCACGCCGTTGCGGTCGAAGCGGGCCAGTTCGGCAGTGATGTCGGGATCGCGATTGGTCCAGTCGGCGCGCAGGCGCACGACGCCGTGCGCCTCGAAGGCGCGGTTGACGCTGGCGCGGTTGAGCACGAGTTGCTTGTTCACCTGGCAGGTCACGCACCAGGCGGCAGTGAAGTCGACGAAGAACGGCGTGCCGGCGGCGAGCAGCCGATCGGCCTCGGCCCTGGACCAGGGCTGCCAGCCCTGCGACTGCGCACTGCCGGCGGCGCGCGCCTGGACGGCACCGCTGTCGGCACCGGTGGCGCTCGCCACTGCGACTGCGGCCAGGGCCGCACTGGCGAGCGCCACCCAGCGAAAGCCGCGCACGCCGCGCTGCGCCAGGCCGAAGGCCCAGGCCGCCATGCCCGCCAGCGTCAGCGCCACGAGCGCCAGTCCGATGCCGTTGGCATCGACCTGCTGCGCCAGCACCCACAGCAGCCATACGGCGGTCGCGAACATCGGAAACGCCATGATCTGCTTGAAGCGCTCCATCCATACGCCCGGGCGCGGCAACCTTGAGAGCAGCGCCGGAAAGAGCGTCAGCAGCAGATAGGGCAATGACATGCCGACGCCGAGCGCCGCGAACACGCCGAGCGCGATCGGCGCCGGCTGCGTGATCGCGTAGCCGAGCGCCGCGCCCATGAACGGCGCCGTGCACGGGGCGGCCACCACCACCGCCAGCACTCCGGTCCAGAAGCTGCCGCTCACGCGATCGGTCTGCAGGCGCCGTGCCGCGCCGCTGCTCGCCAGACCGGCGCCGAAGCCGAACTCGAAGGCGCCGAGCAGGTTCAGGCCGATGACGAAGAACAGGGTCGCCAGCCCGGCCACCACCCACGGCGTCTGCAACTGGAAGCCCCAGCCGAGCTGCTCGCCGCCGGCGCGCAGCGCGATCAGCGCGCCGGCCAGCAGCACGAAGCTCAGCACGACGCCGCCGGTGAACGCCCAGCCGTGCGCGGCGATCGGCGGATGCGGCAGATGCGCGTCGTCCTCGGCGCGCTGGTGCTGCACGAGCGACAAAAGCTTCAGCGACAGCACCGGGAACACGCACGGCATCAGGTTCAGGATCAGGCCGCCGATCAAGGCGCCGAGGATGGCTCCGGCCAGACCGAGCGACAGCAGCGGCCGGCCGTCGGCGGCTTGAGCGCCGATGGGGTCGACCTGCGCCACCGTGCCGGCGGCCAGCGGCACTTCGATCACCGCCGCCCAACCGCCGCGCTCGGCGCGCGCCGGACCGCCGTCGGCCACGAGCACGCCGCGCAGGGCGCTGAAGTCGGGCGCCAGCGGTTGCGCCGCCGTCAGGTACAGCGCCGCCAAACCGTCTTCCAGTCGCAGCACCTGCGGCGCCGCCGGCTGGATGCGCGCTTCCTGCAGCGGGAAGAACACGAGCTCGCGCGGCACCGCGGCCGGCGCGAAGGCGAGCCGGATGCGCTCCTGTTCGATCGTCGCGCTCGCCTGCGCCAGCGTGCCCGGCTGCGGTATCTGCGCCCGGGTGGCGGCAAACAGCGCCGCGTGCCGCGACGGCTGCGCCTGCGCGCGCACCGGCAGCGCCAGCGTCAGATCGGCACCGCCCGGAATGCAGACATCGGCGCAGATCAGCCAGTCGGCGCGCGCGCGCAGTTCGATCGTCTGCCCCGGCGCGAGATCGGCCGGCGGCATGAGCTGCACCGGCAGCAGCAGTTCGCCTTCGTAGCCGAAGTTCATCAACGGCCCGACCGGGAAGCGCTGCGGCACCGGCCACTCGATCGCGCCGGCGCTCCAGCCCGCGGGCAGCGACCAGGTGATCCGGGTCGGCAGACCGGAATCGCCGGGCACCTGCCAGTAGGTGTGCCAGCCGCGATCGTGCAGGATGCGCAGCCCGACCGGCAGCGGCTGACCGGCGACGATCGCATCGCTGGCCGCCACCAGCTCCGCCTCGGCGTGGTGGTCGCGCACCGGCTGCGCGTGCGCTGCACCGACGGCCAGCAGCATCGCCACCAGGGCTGCGGCGGCCAGGCGCAGCGACGCGAGGCGCGCGGAAAGATTCAAGGGCATGCTGCGTTGGTCCCCAAGGGGTCGGAACAGGTTCCGATGCCGGCCGGCTCAGCCGATGGCCGCGAAAGCTTCGCGCGCCGCCGCCAGCGTCCGATCGATCGTGTCGTCGTCGTGCGCGGCCGACACGAATCCCGCCTCGTACGCCGACGGCGCCAAGTACACGCCGCGCGCCAGCATCGCATGGAAGAAGGCATTGAAGCGGCTCTTGTCCATGGCCATGACCTGGGCGTAGTTCTGCGGCACCAAGCGGGCGAAGTACAGGCCGAACATGCCCCCGGCGGCATCGGCGCAGAACGGCACGCCGCTCGGCCGCGCCGCAGCCACCAGCCCCTGCGTAAGCTTGAACGTGCGCGTCGCCAGCGCCTCGTAGAAACCCGGACGCTGGACGAGCTTCAGCGTCGCCAGGCCGCACGCCACTGCAACCGGGTTGCCAGACAGCGTTCCCGCCTGATAAACGCCGCCCAGCGGCGCCAGGTGCTTCATCACTTCGCGCTTGCCGCCGAAGGCCGCCACCGGCATGCCGCCGCCGATCACCTTGCCGAGCACGGTAAGGTCGGGGTCGATGCCGTAGAGCGCTTGCGCGCCGCCGAGGGCGACGCGAAAACCGGTCATCACCTCGTCGAAGACGAGCAGCGCGCCGTGGCGGCTGCACAGGGCGCGCATCGTGCGCAGGAACTCCGGCGTGGCGCGCACCAGGTTCATGTTGCCGGCGATCGCCTCGACGATCACGCAGGCGATGTCGTCGCCGTGGGCCTTGAACGCGTCCTCGAGTTGCTGGCAGTCGTTGTAGTCGAGCACCAGCGTGTGCTGCGTGATCTCGGCCGGCACGCCGGCGCTCGACGGGTGGCCGAGGGTGAGCAGGCCCGAGCCCGCCTTCACCAGCAGGCTGTCGGCGTGACCGTGGTAGCAGCCCTCGAACTTGACGATCTTGCGCCGCCCCTGGCCGCCGGCGCCGGCGGTCGCTCCGCGCGCCAGACGCAGCGCGCTCATCGCCGCTTCGGTGCCCGAGGACACCAGCCGCACCTGCTCGAGTGACGGCACGAGCCGGATCAATTCCTCGGCGATCTCGATTTCGGCCTCGGTCGGTGCGCCGTAGGACAGGCCGCGCTCGATCGCCGCGTGCATCGCCGCCACCACCTCGGGGTGCGCGTGGCCGACGATCATCGGCCCCCAGGAGCCGATGTAGTCGATGTAGCGAGCGCCGGCCGCGTCCCAGAAGTGCGGCCCCGCGGCACGCACGATGAAGCGCGGCGTTCCGCCCACCGAGCGGAAGGCGCGCACCGGCGAGTTGACGCCGCCGGGGATGCTTCGCTGCGCGCGTTCGAACAGCGCCAGGTTTGGGTCGATCAATGGCGTGGCTTCTGACTGCATTCGGCGGGAGCCCTTTCTTCTCGTATCACCCAAATCCGCGAGCCGCACCGCGTCGATCGGCTGCACCGGAAAGACTGCGGGCGAAGCACCCGGCTTTTCGAGGCAACGGCTATGATCCGGCGCGCCGACTATCTGTATGTTATCGAATCGACAGGACTTTTTGCGCCGATGAGCGGGCACGAGGCGATCACCGAAGCACGCACCTGGATGTGCCTGATCTGCGGCTGGATCTACGACGAGGCGGCGGGCCTGCCCGATGCGGGCATCGCGCCGGGCACGCGCTGGAGCGACCTGCCGCCGAACTGGACCTGTCCCGAGTGCGGCGCACGCAAGGAAGACTTCGAGATGGTTCAGATCTGAGGCCGATGGCTGCGCGAGAGAGGACTCAACCGCCATGTCCGTCGCCGACTTTTCCGACATCCGCGGCCGCAAGGTCATGGTGATCGACGACTCGAACACCATCCGCCGCAGCGCCGAGATCTTTCTCACCCAGGCCGGCTGCCAGGTGATCCTGGCGCAGGACGGCTTCGAGGCGCTGGCCAAGATCAACGATCACCAGCCTTCGATCATCTTCTGCGACATCCTGATGCCGCGCCTCGACGGCTACCAGACCTGCGCGCTGATCAAGCGCAGCCCGCGCTTCTCGAAGACGCCGGTGGTGATGCTGTCGTCGAAGGACGGGCTGTTCGATCGCGCCCGCGGCCGCATGGTCGGCTCGAGTGAATACCTGACCAAGCCCTTCACCAAGGACAGCCTGCTGCTGGCAGTGCGCCAGTTCTCCGCTGCCGAACCGGCACGCGCCGCGGCCGGCTGATTGCGAGGCAAGCATCATGCCCATCAAGAAGGTCCTGATCGTCGACGACTCGCCCACCGAGCGCTACTTCCTGACCGAGCTGCTGACCAAGAACGGGTTCTCGGTGTCCGCCGCCGAAAGCGCTGAGGAGGCCGCCCTGAAGCTGAAGTCGGCCACGCCCGATCTGATCCTGCTCGACGTGGTGATGCCGGGGCAAAATGGCTTTCAGTTCACGCGCGCGCTGTCGAAGGATCCGGCGACGCAGGCGATTCCGGTCATCATCTGCACCAGCAAGAGCCAGCAGACCGACCGCATCTGGGCGCTGCGTCAGGGCGCGCGCGACTACGTCAGCAAGCCGGTCAGGCCGGACGAACTGCTGGAGAAGATCGCCGCGCTCGGCTGAGGCCGGGGCCGCGATCGGCGCGCGAGCGATGAGCGCAGGCAGGCAACCGGCCGGCGGACGCGGCAAGCTGCGCGAGTTCTCGCTGCAGCTCGCCGAACGGCTGAAGCAGGCGAGCAGCGTCGAACGCGAGCCACTGCGGCTCGCGGTGCGCATCGGTGCGCGCGGTTACCTGCTCGACATGGCCGCCGCGGCCGAAGTCCTCGCTACGCCGCAGATCACCCCCGTGCCCTGGACCCGACCCTGGTTTCGCGGACTGGCCAACGTGCGCGGGCGCCTGATCGGCGTCATCGACCTCATGCATCTGGCCGGCGAGGCGCCGCTCGCCGCGGACCAGGCGCAGCAGTTGCTCGTGTTCGGTGAGTCGCTGCGCGCCCACGCCGGCGTGCTGGTCACGCGTGCCTTCGGCCTGCGCAACCTCAATGACTTGACGCCGATCGACGCCACGGCCGCGGGCGCGCCGCCCTGGGAGGCAGGACGCTGGCGCGACCTCGACGGCGAGACCTTGACTGAACTGAACCTCGGGGGACTCGTGGCCTCCGAGACCTTCGCCGCGATCGGCGTCTAGCGCCTGCGCACACGCCGCGGTCGAGCGGACGGCGCACCGGCGGCCTTCGGAGATCACCATGGCATTGGAACTCGGATCGGGCAGAAAGAAGCGCGGCAAGCCGAGCGCCGACCCCAACGCCGACGCCGCCTTCCAGCCGTCGCAGTTCAGCACCGCGGCCGAAGGGTCGCCACCGGCCGCTCGCGCGGCGCCGCTCGCGCGCCGCCTGTCGCTCACCGGCGCCGACAGCGGCCGGCGCACGGCGGCGATGGTCGAGCGCTTCCTCGCCTGGAAGTTGCCGCTGATCGGCGATCGTCCGATCGGCATCCAGTTGCAGGTGCTGCTGATCCTGCTCGGACTGACCGCGTTCGTCCTCGCCGGAACGATCGCCCTCGACCGGCGCCAAGCCTCCACCGGCGCGATCCAGATCGAGCTGACCGGCGACACGCTGATGCACACGCAGCGCCTGGCTCGTTCCGCACCCTATGCGCTCGAGGGTAGCCGCCAGGCGCTCGAAGACCTGCGCGACAGCCGCGATCGCATCGATGCCAACCTGGAGGCGCTCGCCAACGGTGATCGGCCGCGCGGGCTGAGCCCGGCCTCGGCGACGATTCAGCCGGCGCTGGCGCGCCTGACCGACCGCTGGCGCGCCACCCAGGCGGCAGCCTCGGCGATCACCGCCCAGGAAGGGGCGCTGGCGCAGTTCGGCGAACTGCTGCGCCAGATCAACCGCGCCAGCCCGCGCATGGCTCAGCTCACCGAGGAGGTCGCGGCCACGAAGCTCGAACGCGGCGCGCCGGCGCGCGAGATCGCCGCCAGCGGCCAGCTCGTGATGCTGACCCAGCGCATCGGCCGCAGCGCCAGCGCGATCGTCGCCGGCGAGGGCGCGAACGCCGAGCTGGCGCTCACGCTCGGTCGCGACATCAACCTGTTTCGCGAACTGAGCACGGCGCTGCTGCAGGGCTCGGACGCACTGCGCATCGCCGCCAGCGGCGACGCCGAGTCGCGCGCGCGCCTGCAGGAACTCGCCAAGGTCTACGGCGAGCTGCACGCGGCGGCCGGACCGGCGCTGGCGAACCTGCAGGCGGTGGCGCAGGCGAAGGACGCCGAGCTGATCATCGTGCGCGAGGCCGAACCGCTGCGCCAGGAGGTCAGCGCCTTGCAGAAGCTGTTCCAGAGGGAGCAGGGCGAGCGCACCTTCAACTTCTGGGCGCTGGTGGTGTTCTCGGCCGCGTCGCTGCTGCTGGCGCTGGCGATCGCCAAGGTGCTGCTGTCCGACACCCGGCGCCGCGCCGCCGAGGCCGACGCCGAGCGCGTGCAGGCGCAACGCCTGGAAGAGGAAGCCAAGCGCACCAACGAACAGAACCAGGCGGCGATCCTGCGCCTGATGAACGAGCTGCAGGAAGTCGCCGACGGCAATCTGACCGTGCAGGCGACCGTGACCGAAGACATCACCGGCGCCATCGCCGACTCGGTCAACTACACGGTCGAGGAGCTGCGCGGGCTGGTCGGCCGCATCAACAATACCGCCGAGCAGGTGAGCACCGCCTCGACCGCGGCGCGCGACATCGCCACCCGCCTGCTGACCGCCTCCGAGCAGCAGTCGCGCGAAATCAAGGACACCGGCGAGAAGGTGTTGAAGATGGCCTCGCAGATCAACGACGTCTCGCGCAGCGCCGGCGAGTCGGCCAAGGTGGCGCGCACCTCGCTCGACGCCGCCGAGCGCGGCCAGCGGGCGGTGTACAACCAGATCGCCGGCATGAACGAGATCCGCGAACAGATCCAGGAAACGGCGAAGCGGATCAAGCGGCTGGGCGAGAGCTCGCAGGAGATCGGCGAGATCGTCGAGCTGATCTCCGACATCACCGAGCAGACCAACGTCCTGGCGCTCAACGCCGCCATTCAGGCTGCCAGCGCGGGCGAGGCCGGACGCGGCTTCTCGGTCGTGGCCGAGGAGGTGCAGCGCCTGGCCGACCGCTCGGCCGAAGCGGCGAAGCAGATCGGCGCCCTGGTGCGAACGATTCAGACCGACACCCAGGACGCGGTCACGGCAATGGAGAAGAGCACGCAAGGCGTGGTCGAGGGCACGAAGCTGTCGGACGCCGCCGGCACCGCGCTTGCCGACATCGGCCGCGTCTCGCGCCAGCTGGCCGAGCTGATCGAACGCATCGCCGGCAACACCAACGAGCAGGCGCAAAGTGCCAGCGGCGTGGCGCAAGCGATCGAGCGGATCCTGTCGACGACCGACCTCACATCGCAGGGCACGCGTCAGGCGGCGCAGTCGATCGGCCAGCTCGCGACTCTGGCGCGTGAACTGAAGTCGTCGGTGGCGCGGTTCCGTGTCGGCTAAGGGGTTCGGTGTGCGCGCGGCTGCGGCCTCGCATGCGCACCTCACCCGGTGAAGGCAGAGGCAACGCATGTCCGAAAGCCACAATCCGACCGAACTGCTGAGCGCGGCGCAGGACATCGCGCCGCTGGCGTGGGTCATCGACGAGATCCGCGCCTCGCTGGCGCAGGCGGTCACCGGCACCAAGACCTTCGTCGCCAGCAAGAACGACCTCGAGTCGCTGCGCGCTGCGCGCAACCACGTCCATCAGGCGCACGGCGCGCTGCAACTGCTCGACCTGCGCGGCGTGGCCCTGCTCACCGAGTCGATCGAGTCGCTGCTGCGACGCTGGGAGTCGGAGCCGAAGGAGTGCATGCCGTCGGCGGTCAAGACGCTCGAGACCGCGACCGCAGCGCTCACCGCCTACCTCGAAGGACTGCTCGCCGGCCGGCCGAACCAGCCGATCCGCCTCTATCCCTACTACCGCGACATCCTGACGCTGAACCGCGCCGCGCGCGTGCACCCGGCCGATCTGCTGTTCGCCGACCTGTCGCGCCGGCCGGCGTTCCACCAGATCGAGGTGCGGCCGCTGACCGCCGACCAGTTGCGCGTGCGGCGCGTGGTGTTCGAGGAGGGTCTGCTCGGCTTCCTGCGTGACGCCGAGGACGCGAAGGCGCGCCGGCGCATGCGCGATGCGCTGGTCGATCTCGAACGCCTGCCGCAGCGCGGACTGGCGCGCAGCTTCTGGTGGACCGTGCGCGGCCTGCTCGAAGCACTCGATGCGCGCCAGGTGCAGGTCGACGTCGACCTCAAGCGCGTTCTCGCACGCCTGAACCTGCAGTTGCGCCGGCTGATCGACGGCGGCGCCGCGGTCGCCGAGCGCCTGATGCTCGACACGCTCTACTACGTCGGCCGCGCCGGCGACGAGGTGCCGCGCGTGGTCGAGATCAAGCGCCTGTACGGCCTGGAGGCACTGATCCCGGCCGACTTCGAGCGCGCGACCTTGACCACGGTCGACGCCGAGGCGCTGCGCGCACTGCGCGAGGCGCTCGCCGGCGCCAAGACCCATTGGGGTCAGCTCGTGGCCGGCAACGCCGCCGATGCCGCCCGGTTCGTCCATGAGATCGGCCTGGCGCAGGCAGCGGTCGGGCGCCTGCAGGCGGCGCCGCTGGCGCGCCTGCTGGACGCCGTTGCCGAGGCCACCTGCGCCGCCCCGGCGGAAGCGGCGCGACGCGAGTCGCTAGGCCTGGAGGTCGCCTCGGCCCTGCTGCTGGTCGAGCTCGGCGCCGACGATCTGCCCAACATCGACGCCGAGCTGCCGGCGCGCGCCGAGACCGTCGCCGCCCGTCTGGCGGCGGCGGCGCGCGGCCGGCCGCTGCCCGAGGCAGCGGCCTGGATCGGCGAGCTGGCGCGGCGCGCCCAGGACCGGCTGACGATGGGCTCGGTCGTGGCCGAGACTCAGACGACGTTGCGCGAGATCGAGCAGCGGCTCGATCGCTTCTTCCGCCGGCCGGGCGAGCGCGGCGAGCTGCTGTCGACGGTGCCGCTGTTCGATCAGGTCTGCGGCGTGCTCTCGGTACTCGGGCACGACGAACCGGTCTCGGCGCTGCGTCAGGTGCAGCAGTTGGTGAAGAACTTCGCCAATCCGGCGGTCGAGGCGCGGCCGGACGAGTTCCAGCGCATCGCGCAGAGCCTGGGCGCGATTGGCTTCTTCGTCGAGACCCTGACGCACGACGGCGACCAGCGGCGCAGCATGTTCCACTACGACCCGGCCAGCGGCCTGTTCAGCGCCGATCTCGGCCAGAGCCCGGCCGCGGAGCAGGCCGCGGCGCCGGCCGACGACTGGCCTGCGGCAGCCGAGACGGTCGAGGCGCCGCTGCGCACGCCGCTGAACGTCGAAGCCGCCGCCGCCCAGCACCGGCAGGACGCGCACGGCATCGCCCTGCACCTGGCCGCAGCGCCGCTCGACAACGCCGCTCTGCAACTGCTGGCGCGGCTGCTGCCGCAGTTGAGCGCCGAGGCCGACCTGCTCGACGACACCGACCTCAAGGAGCGTGTCGCGCGCGCCGGCCTGCTGCTGGTCAAGCTGCGCGCCGAGCGGCGGATCGAGGACGCGCAGGAGCTGGCGGCGCTGTTCGCGCCCGAGCCCGAGACCGCGGTCGAACCGAGCGCGCCGCTGCCCGGCTCGCAGGCCGCCGCCGATCGCGAGCTGCTGGCGATCTTCGTCGAAGAGGCGAACGAGGTCCTCGACGATCTCGCCGCGCTGCTCGCCCGGTTGCGCGCCGAGTCCGCCGATCAGGCGACACTGACCACAGCGCGGCGCGCGTTCCACACGCTCAAGGGCTCGAGCCGGATGGTCGGACTGAAGCAGTTCGGCGAGGCGGCCTGGGCGGTCGAGCAATGCTTCAACCTCTGGCTGGCGCAGGAGCGCCCGGCCAGCGTCGACCTGCTCGATCTCGGGCAGGCAATCGCGGCGCAGATGCGCGACTGGATTGCGCGCATCGCGCGCGATCCGCGCACCGACCTGGCGGTGGCCGGCTGGGTCGGGGCGGCGCAGCGCGTGCGCGAGGGCAGCGCCTTCGAGTCGCCGGTAGCGAGCCGGCCGCCGGCGGCCTCCGACCCAAAGGCATGCGACAGCGCGGCCCCTGAGGCGCCGACCGCGCTGTCGAGCAGCGTCGGCGCCGGCGTGTGGGCGGCGAGCGAGGACTTTGCGCTCGATGCCGATGCCCTGATCGCCGACACCGTGATCGCCGCCGACGAGCCGCCGCCGGCCACGAGCGCAGCGGCGCCGACCGAAGCGGCCGCGCCGCTCGAGCCGCCGCTGCGCGACGATCTGCGGCGCATCGGCCCGATTGAGATCAGCCACGGCCTGTACTCGGTGTTCCTGGCCGAGGCCGACGAAGCGATCCGCCTGCTGGCGCAGGACATCGCCGAGTGGCGCTTCGAACCGCTGCGCGCGGTCAGCGCCGACAGCGTGCGGCGCGCGCACTCGCTCGCCGGCATCAGCGGCACGGTCGGACTGAAGCCCGTGTGGGCGATCGTCGATCCGCTCGACGACGCGCTGCACGCGCTGCAGCGGCTGGCGGGCGAGGGCGAAGCGGCGCTGTCGCCGGCGCAGTTCGATGCGCTCGAGCGCGTGCTCGAGCGCGTGCGCGGGATGCTGCACCAGTTCGCCGCCGGCATCTATCCCGAGCCGGCGCAGCGCGAGGAACAGGCGGTGCGCGCCCTGCTCGACGAGATCAACGCCCGCCTGACGGCGCAGGTCGATGCGTTGCTGGTCGCGCATCCGCCGCTGGCCGGGCCGCTCGCCGCCGAGGTCGAGTTCATCGTCGCCCAGGCGCTCGTCGACGAGCCGGTCGCGATCGACGCCGCCGGCGATGCGTCACCGGTCGCCACCGAGCCCGAGGCGACGGCGCCGGCCGATGGCGCACCCGCTGCCGGCGCCTGGGCCGAAGTCGACGAAGCCCTGTTCGCAGCGGCCGCGCCGGCAGCGCCGGCCGACGCCGACGCGCCGCCGCCCGAAGCGCTCGCTGGCGGCGACGACGAAGCGCCGGCCGAGGCCGCCGCCGACCTCGGCGTGCGCGACGAACTCGATGCCGACCTGCTGCCGGTGTTCCTGGCCGAGGCCGGCGACCTGATGCCGGCGATCGCCGCCAATCTGCGCGCGCTCGACGACAACCCGAACGAGCGCGCGGTGGCGCGCGAGCTGATGCGCCAGTTGCACACGGTCAAGGGCAGCGCGCGCATGGCCGGGGCGATGCGCCTGGGCGAGCTCGTGCACGACATGGAGACGCGCATCGAGTCGGCGATGCAACTGGCCGCCGTGCCGAACGTGATCGTCGACGACCTGCACGGGCAATACGACCGCGCCATGCACCTGTACGAGGCGCTGCTGCGGCCGGCCGCGGCACAGTCGAGCGCGCCGGCGGCGCCGGTGCAGGAAGCGGCGCCGGCGAGCGAGCCCAGCGCCGAAGTGATCGATCTGGCGAGCGCGCGCGACGGTCGCGACGAGCGACCGGCGGCCGAAGCGGCGGCGCGCGCGAGCGCGAACTCGCCCGCGGCCGCACCTGCCGCCAGCTTCATCCGCGTGCGCGCCGACGTGCTCGACAAGCTGGTCGACCAGGCGGGCGAGGTGTCGATCGCGCGCGCGCGGCTGGAGAACGAACTCGGCACCCTCAAGGGCGGCCTCGCCGACCTGACGGAAAACGTCTCGCGCCTGCGCAGCCAGTTGCGCGAGGTCGAGATCCAGGCCGAGGCGCAGATCGCGGCGCGCGCCGACCGTCTCGACCGCGCCTCGGCCGCCTTCGATCCGCTCGAGTACGACCGCTACACGCGCCTGCAGGAGCTCACGCGTCTGCTGGCCGAGTCGGTCGAAGACGTGGCGATGGTGCAGGCGAACATGCTCAAGGGACTGCAGCTCGCCGACACCGATCTCGGGGCGCAGTCGCGACTGACGCGCGAACTGCAGCAGCAGTTGATGCGCGTGCGGCTGGTGCCCTTTGCCAACATCAGCGAGCGGCTGTTCCGGGTTGCGCGCCAGACCGCGAAGGAGCTGGACAAGCGCGTGTCGCTCGAGATCCGCGGCGGCGCCACCGAGATCGACCGCGGCGTGCTCGAACGCATGGGCGGTCCGTTCGAGCATCTGGTGCGCAACGCCATCGTCCACGGCCTGGAGACGCCGGCAGAGCGCCGCGCCGCCGGCAAGCCCGAGACCGGCGAGCTGGCGATCGAAGTGCGCCAGGAAGGCAACGAGATCGTGGTCGTGTGCAGCGACGACGGCGCCGGGCTCGACCTGGCGCGCATCCGCAGTCGCGCGGTCGACAAGGGCCTGCTCGGCGCCGACCAGCCGGCAAGCGATCGCGAGCTCATGGAGCTCGTCTTCGCGCCCGGCTTCTCCACCGCGGCCGAAGTCACCGAGCTGGCCGGGCGCGGCGTCGGCATGGACGTGGTGCGCACCGAGCTGGCCTCCTTCGGCGGCCGCGTGGCGATCGCCAGCGAAGCCGGCCGCGGCGCCCGCTTCACGCTGTACCTGCCGCTGACGCTGGCAGTCACCCAGGTGGTGCTGGCCACGGTCGGCCAGCGCCGCTACGCGATCCCGGCCGGCATGGTCGAGCAGGTGCGACGCCTGCGACCGGCGCCGCTGGTCGAGGCGCTGGCGCGCGGCGAGCTCGAGGTGGCACCGGTCGGCTCGGTGGTGCTGCGGCCGCTGGCGCAACTGCTCGGCGAGGAAGTGGTGCTGCACCAGGGGCGGCAGGCGCCGGTGGTGCTGCTGCGCTCGGGCGAAGACCGGCTCGCGGTCTACGTCGATGACCTGTCGTCCAACGTCGAGGTGGTGGTCAAGAGCGTCGGGCCGCAGGTTTCGCGCCTGGCCGGCATCCTGGGCGCGACCATCCTTGGCAGCGGCGAGATCGTGCTGATCGTCAATCCGGTGCAGTTGATCGCGCGCTCGCCCGAACCCTGGCAGCCCGCCGCCGGCGCGGCTGCGGCGCAGCCTGCCACCGCGGTCGAGGCGCGCCGCGCCGAGGAACGAGTTGCCGCCTTCGGCGGCGAGGCGCGCTCGCTGATCATGGTGGTCGACGACTCGCTCACCGTGCGTCGCGTCACGCAGCGCCTGCTCGAGCGCAACGGCTACGACGTGATGCTGGCCAAGGACGGCGTCGACGCCCTGCGCCAGTTGCAGGACGCGCGTCCGGACGTGATGCTGGTCGACATCGAAATGCCGCGCATGGACGGCTTCGACCTGACGCGCAACGTTCGTGCCGGCGCCTCCACGCGCACGCTGCCGATCGTCATGATCACCTCGCGCACCGCCGACAAGCACCGCAAGGTCGCCTTCGAGGTCGGCGTCAACCACTACCTCGGCAAGCCCTACCAGGAAGAGGAGCTGCTGCAGTTGATCCGCCGCTACCTGAGCGAACGCGCCACCGCCTGAACCGCGGCGGCGGACAGGCGTGGCGGCGCCGCGCACTGAGCGGGCGCAAGGGCGCGATAGCCTACGATGCGCGTTTGCGTGGTCGCGTTCGCAGGCAGGAGCCCATGTTCAAGCGCAGTGTCGAGTCGATCGCCGGAACCTGGCTCGCCGGGTTCCTGGTGTTGCTCCCGTTCGGGCTGATCCTGGTGCTGGTCAGTTGGCTGCTGGCGCTGCTCAACGAGTTGCTCGGACCGGCGAGCGCGGTCGGCCGCTTCTTCGCCTGGCTCGGCGCGCCGCTGGCCGGCGACTCGGTGCTTTCCTACCTGATCGGCACCGTGCTGCTGATCGCCGCCGTCTATCCGGTCGGGCTGGCGGTTCAGGCCGGGCTGAGGCGGCCGCTGCAGCAGCTCGCCGACCGCACGCTGCGCCGCATCCCACTGCTCGGCAGCCTGTACGACATGGCGGAGAGAGTGGTTGGCCTGCTCGACCGCCGCCAGCAGGCGGACCTGAGGGCGATGAGTCCGGTGTGGTGCTTCTTCGGCGAGGACGCCACCGGGGTAGCGGTGCTGGCGCTGGCGCCGAGCAGCGAGACGCTGGAGATCGAAGGCCGACCCTACCGGGCGGTGCTGGTGCCGACTGCGCCGGTGCCGATCGGCGGCGGCTTGCTGTACCTGCCGGCCGCCTGGGTGCGTCCGGCGCACATCGGCATCGACCGCGTGATCGGCACCTACGTCTCGATGGGCATCACGCCGCCGGTGGCCGATGCCGCGGCCCGCAACGCCCGACTCTTCCGCGCCGGCAATACGCAGCCGCCGCAGGCGGCACCACGCTGACCGCCCGCCGACGTCGCCGGCTAAGCTCGCCGGCCGCGGCACCGACCCTGCACACCTTCGCGCTTTGAGCCCCTCCGACCGCTCCGATCCAGCCGCCGCCGACGCCGGGACCGTGGTGCTGGAACGCACGCCGCGCGGCGAAGCGGAACTGGCGCGGCCGATGTTCCCGTTGAGTGTGGCGCAGCGCGTGCTGCTGCAGTCGATCGACGCCGCCGGTTCGCTGCGCGAGCTCGCCGAGCGAACGCCAACACTCGCCTCGGCCAGCCTGACGCGCGATGCCGCGCGCCTGCTCGCCTTCGGTCTGGTCAGGCAGTTGCGCGGCGAACTGCCGCGCGAGGCGGTGGTCTCGGCGATGAACCTGACGATGCGAGTCCCGGCGCAGGCCTTCAGCCCGCTCGCGGCGCAGGCGAGGCAACCTGCGCCATCGGCGCCGGCCGGCCGGGCGCGCCGGTCGATGCGGCGGGTGCGCGCAACGGCCGTCGCCCTGGCGCTCGCGGGGCAGGGGGTTAGCGTCGCGCTGTGCGGCCG
>JBBIST010000015.1:0-47291 GCA_037441125.1 Burkholderiales bacterium | reverse complement strand
ATCCCGGGCGGCGAGATCTACACGGCCCTGGAAAGAGGCACGATCGACGCCGCCCGGGATCATCTGCGGCACCAGGCCGATGCGCTCCATCACCCGCCCGCCGAAGCCGCCGATGCGGAACTTCTGGCCGCGCATCTCGGCCAGCGACTTGATCTCGCGCCGCCAGAAGCCGCCCATCTGCGCCCCGGTGTTGCCGCCGGGGAAGGAGACGAAGTTGTAGTTGGCGTAGAACTCGCGCATCAGCCGCGTGCCGTTGCCGTCCATCATCCAGGCGTTGATCTGGCGCGCGTTCAGGCCGAACGGCACCGCGGTGCCGAAGGCGAAGGCTTCGTTCTTGCCGACGAAGTAGTAGGGCGCGGTGTGGGTCATCTCGACGGTGCCGGTGCGCACCGCGTCGTCGACGCCGAAGGCGGGAACGATCTCGCCCGGCGCCGCCACGGAGATCACGAACCGGCCACCGCTCATCGCCCGAACCTGGGCCGCGAACACTTCGGCGGCGCCGAAGATGGTGTCTAGTGCCTTGGGAAAGCTCGAGGCCAGGCGCCAGCGCAGCGCGGCCTGTGCCTGTACCACCGCCGGTGCGGCGACTGCGGCGACGGCTGCGCCGGCAGCAGCCTTGCCGATGAACGAACGACGTTGCATTGCAGGTCTCCTTGTGGAGTATTGGATGATCCTTCCGCGCACCGGTCAGGGCATGGCCGAAGGCACTGCGAGCGCCTGCGCGAACACGCGGATGTGTGACCGCGTCGCCGGGCGCGCGATTGTATGCCCGGCGCGCCAAGCGGCAAGATCGGCCTGCCGCGTCGTTGCCCGGGATCGGGGATCAGGGAAATCCCTCGGTCCGCCGGTCAATGGCCGCCGACCGTCATCCCGTCGACGATCACCGACCCGCTGATCTTGCTGCCACGGATCACCGTGTCGGCGCCAACTGCAACCAGGTTGGCGAACATCTGGCGCAGGTTGCCGGCGATCGTGATCTCCTCGACCGGGTATTGGATCGCTCCACCCTCGACCCAGAAGCCGGCGGCACCGCGCGAGTAGTCGCCGGTCACGTAGTTGACGCCCTGGCCGATCAGTTCGGTCACCAGCAGTCCGGTGTCGAGCTTGCGCAGCATCGCCTCGAAGTCGTCGCCCGGACCGCGCAGGGTCGAGTGCAGCGACAGGTTGTAGGAGCCGCCGGCGTTGCCGGTGCTCTTCATGCCGAGCTTGCGTGCCGAGTAGGTGGAGAGGAAGTAGCCGGTCAGGATGCCGCTGGCGACGACGTCGCGCTCCAGTCCGCGTACGCCCTCCTCGTCAAACGGGCTGGAGCCACCGGCCTGCGGCACGTGCGGCGCCTCGTGCACGGTGACATGCGGCGCGAACAGCGGCTGGCCGATGCCGTCGACCAGGAACGAAGCCTTGCGGTACAGCGCGCTGCCGCTGGCCGCCTGCACGAAGTTGCCGAGCAGCCCGGTGGCCAGCGGCGCCTCGAACAGCACCGGGCAGGTGCGCGTGCCGAGCTTGCGCGCCGACAGCCGCGCCAGCACCCGCTCGGCGGCGTAGCGGCCGACCGCCTCGGGCGCAACCAACCGACCCGGCAGGCGCGACGAGGTGAACCAGTCGTCGCGCTGCATGCCGCGCCGGTCGCGCGCGATCGGCGCCACCGCCAGCGAGTGGCGCGAGTAGGCGTAACCGGCATCGAAGGCCAAGGTGTTGGCGAGGACGAAGTGACCCGAGGAGGTGTACACGTTGGCGCCCTCGGAGTTGACGATCCGGCGGTCGGTGTCGAAGGCCGCCTGCTCGCCGCGGCGCGCCAGCTCGATCGCCTCGTCGGTGCTCAACGCCCAGGGATGAAACAGGTCGAGATCCTTCGGCTGGCGCTCGAGCGTGTCGGCGTCCGGCAGCCCCGCGGCTTCGTCCTGCGCCGTGAAGCGGGCGATGTTGAACGCCGCCGCCACCGCGTCGCCGATCGCCGCCGGCGCGAAGTCCGAGGTCGAAGCATGGCCGCGCCGCGCTCCGAGGTAGACGGTCACCGCCAGCGACTTGTCGCGCGTGTGCTCGATCGTCTCGACCTGCATCTTGCGCGTGCTCACCGACAGGCCGGTCGACTCGCTCACCTCGGCCAGGGCATCGCTGGCGCCGAGCCGGCGCGCGTGCGCGAGCGCGTCGTGCGCCAGTTCACGCAGTTGGGCGCGGCTGAAGGCAAACGGCGTGTTCATCGGTGCGGGGGCGCGGCGCACGCAGCCGTGGCCTCGGTCGGATGCAGGTGGGTCGCTATCATAGCCAGCGATGCGTTCCGACTCGTCTGCCCTTCCCAACCCGTCATTGCCGCCCGCCGCCGGCGCGCGCCCGAGCAAGACGCAGCGCAAGAAGGAGATGACCGCGCTGCAGGCGCTCGGCGACCGTCTGACCGGACTAAACGCGACGCAGCTGGCGCGGGTGCCGCTGCCCGAGCCGCTGCGCGACGCGATTGTCGCCGCGCGCGCGATCAGCGCCCACGAGGCACGCCGCCGTCAGCTCCAGTACGTCGGCAAGCTGATGCGCCAGGTCGACCCGGAGCCGATCGAGCGCGCGCTGCAAGACCTCGCCGGCGACTCGCGCCTAGCCGTCGACCTGATGCACCGCTGCGAACGCTGGCGCGAGCGACTGCTCGCCGACGATTCCGCCCTGACCGAGCTGCTGCGCGAGCATCCGGACGCCGACGCGCAGGCGCTGCGCGCGCTGATCCGCGCCGCGCGCCGAGAGCACGACGGCGGCCTGCCGCCCAAGCACTCGCGCGCGCTGTATCGCTGGCTGCGCCAGCGCTTCGACGCCGATTCGCAGCGCCAGGACTGACTTGGCGATGAAGGCCACACGATCGCACCCGGACGAACTGGTGGTCGGCCTGGTGTCGGTCTCGGACCGCGCCAGCGCCGGCGTCTACGCCGACCAGGGCCTGCCCGGCCTGCGCGACTGGCTCGGCCGCGCGCTCGCCTCGCCCTGGCAGGCACACGAGCGGCTGATCGCCGACGAGCGGGCGCTGATCGAGCGCACGCTGATCGAACTGGTCGACGAAGTGGGCTGCGACCTCGTGCTCACCACCGGCGGCACCGGTCCGGCACGACGCGACGTGACGCCCGAGGCGACGCTGGCGGTGGCCACGCGCGAGCTGCCGGGCTTCGGCGAGCAGATGCGCAGGATCTCGGCTGCCTTCGTGCCGACCGCGATCCTGTCGCGCCAGGTCGGCGTGCTGCGCGAGATCGACGCTCACGCGGCGCTGATCGTCAACCTGCCGGGCCAGCCGAAGGCGATCGCGCAGACCCTCGAAGGCCTGAAGGACGCCGATGGCGGCAGCGCGATTCCCGGCATCTTCGCCGCCGTGCCCTACTGCATCCAGTTAATCGGCGGCCCCTATATCGAGACCCGGCCCGAGGTCGTCGCGGCCTTCCGACCGAAGGCGGCGCAGCGCGGCGCCTGAAGCGGCTCAGCCGCCGCCCTTCTTCCAGCGCAGCGCGCAGTGCGCGATGCGCGCGCCGAACTGGCGCGCCGTGGCCAGGTCGCCCACGGGAGGCGCCTGGTCAGGACCGAGGTCGGAGGGCGACACCGACATTGCGCCGCCGAAGGCGCCAATCCAGTTCAGGTCGTCGCGTCCATGCTGCGAGCGGTTCGACGGCATCATGCCGGTGCCGACCCAGACCATAGAGTGCTGCATCGCCAGCGTGAACATGTAGCCGATGGTCGAGGTCTTGTCGCCGATGGTCGAGGCCGAGTTCGTGAAGCCGGCGGCGAGCTTGTCTTTCCAGGCCTGGCCGAACCACGGCTTGGACGAGGCATCGGCAAAGCGCTTGAACTGCCACGACGCCATGCCCATGTAAGTCGGCGCGCCGAAGACGATCGCATCGGCCGCCGCCAGCTTGGCCCACGACGGCTCCGGCAACTGGCCCTCGCCGTCGATGGCTAGCGTTTCGACCTGCGCGCCGGCAACGCCGGCCACGCCCTCGTGCACCGCTTCGGCCAGCTTGCGCGTGTGGCCGTATCCGCTGTGGTAGACGATCACGACACTTGCCATCTCTCGCTCCTGCGATCGGGTTGGGGGAATAAGACATTCATGGCAGATCGAAGAACAGCACCTCGGCCTGGCGGCCGGCGCTAAGTTCGATTCCGGATTCATCGCGCAGCAGCAGCGCATCGCCGGCGGCCAGCCGGTGCCCGTTGGCTTCGATCTCGCCGCGCGCCAAGTGCAGATAGCCGTGCCGGCCGGGAGCGAGTTCGGTGCGCGCGCGCTCGTCGCCGTCAAACAGGCCGACGTACAGGTGCGCGTCCTGGTGCAAACTGACTGAGCCCGCGGCGCCGTCGGGCGAAGCAACCAGCCGCAGCCGGCCGCGCTTCTCGTCAGCGTCGAAGTGCTTTTCTTCGTAGCTCGGCGCGACACCCAAGCGCTGCGGCTCGATCCAGATCTGCAGCAGGTGCGTGCGGCGATCCTGCGCGTGGTTGAACTCCGAGTGGCGCACGCCGGTGCCGGCCGACATCCGCTGCACGTCGCCGGGGCGGATCACCGATCCGTTGCCGAGGCTGTCGCGATGCGCGAGTTCGCCCTCGAGCACATAGCTGACGATCTCCATGTCGCGGTGGCCGTGGGTCGGGAAGCCCGCGCCCGGGGCGATCCAGTCTTCGTTGATCACGCGCAGCACCGAGTAGCCCATCCAGCGCGGATCGTGATAGTCGGCGAACGAGAAGCTGTGGAACGACTGTAGCCAGCCGTGGTCGGCGTGGCCGCGCTCGTGGCTGCGGCGGATCGCGATCATAAATGGGCTCCCCTTCTGTACAAGTCGTGCAGTCCGGTTGAATCGATGTCGGCGGCGGCGTCGGGTGCCTGCCGCTCGGACAGGCACAATATGCGGGCGCGGCGACGCAAACACATCGCCGTTTCCTTCACGGACTCGTTGCGGAAATTCGAATGAGCGTGCCGCCCCGTCCTTCCGGCCGCGCCGCGCCGCGGCGTGCTGCCGGCGCCAGTCGCGGCGCGGCGCGCACGGCGCCGGGCGCTACGGCGCCGCTGTCCTTCGACAGTCTGCAACTCGTCGACGCCATCGCGCGCACCGGCAGCTTCGCTGCGGCGGCGGCCGAGCTCGACCGCGTTCCCTCGGCCGTCACCTACGCGGTGCGCAAGCTCGAAGACGAGCTCGACGTGTTGCTGTTCGATCGCAGCGGCTACCGCGCCCGGCTCACCGCGGCCGGCGAGGAGTTGTTGCGCGAGGGGCGGCACCTGCTGGCAGCGGCCGACGACCTCGTGCGGCGCGTGCAACGCGTGGCCGAAGGCTGGGAGCGCGAACTGCGCCTCGCGCTCGACACTTCGATCCCCTTCGACCGCCTGCTGCCTCTGCTGGCGCGCTTCTGCGGCGCGGCGCCGACGCAGTTGCGCATCGCCACCGAAGTGCTGGGCGGCAGCTGGGATGCCCTGCTGTCGGGTCGCGCCGACCTCGTCATCGGCGCCGCTTACGAGGCACCGGAATCGGGCCGGCTCGGCAGCGGCGTGAGCACGCTGCCGCTCGGCCAGGTGCAAATGGCATTCGCAGTGGCGCCGACTCATCCGCTGGCGCAGGTGCCGGCGCCGATCCCGCTGGCGCAACTGCGGCGCCATCGGCAGATCGTCGTCGCCGACAGCTCGCGCCGGCTGGCGGCGCGCAGCGTCGGCCTGTTCGGCGCCACCGACCTGTTGGCGGTGCCGACGATGGAAGCGAAGCTGGCGGCGCAGATTGCCGGCCTCGGCGTCGGCTACCTGCCGGTCGCGCTGGCCCATGACGCGATCGAGCGCGGCGACCTCGTGGTCAAGAGCACGCATGGCGCCGGCCACGCGCCCAGCGTGCACGCGGCCTGGCGCAGCGACGAGCGCGGCAAGGCGCTCGCCTGGTGGCTGGAAGAGCTCAGGAAGCCCGCGACGCGTTCGGCGCTGCTGCGCTGACGGCGCCGATCATGCGCGCGAAGGCGTAGCGGTTCTTGCCCTTGAGCTTGGCCTCGTACATCGCCAGGTCGGCCAGTTGCAGCAGGCGCTCGAGGTCGCGCCCGTGCTCGGGCGCGACCGCGATGCCGACGCTCGCCGACAGGTGACCCTGGCCTTCGGCCAGCGCCACCGGCTGCTCGATCGCGCGAAGCAGGCGCACGGCGATGCGCTCGATGTCGTCGCGCCCCTGGACATCGGGCAGGAGCATGGTGAACTCGTCGCCGCCGCGGCGCGCCACCGTGTCCTGCGGCCGAAGCAATCGCCCGAGGCGCACCGCCATCTCGCGCAGCACCTGGTCGCCGACCTTGTGGCCGTGCAGGTCGTTGATCTCCTTGAAGCCGTCCAGGTCGATCGCCAGCACCGCGCAGGAACTGTTGCGCAGGCTGCTGGTGGCCAGGGCGGCGTTACCGCGCACCGCGAGCAGACGCCGGTTCGGCAGTCCGGTGAGCTCGTCGTGGTAGGCGTGGTGCAGCGCCTGCGCCTCACGCACGCGGATGTGATCGATGTCGGCCAGCACCAGCACGTACTCGCCGGGCGCGATCGCGCGTGCCGTGATCTGGCACCACATGGCGCCGGCCGGCGCCGCGCGCGCGCCGCGGATCACCTGCACCTCGCGGCTGGCGGCGCGTTCGCTCTCGCGCCCGCCGTCGGCGGCGGCGACGATCGCCGGCCAGTCCTCGGTGCTGGAGAAGTAGTCGCCGATCGGCGTGCGCTGCAGCGCCGCCGGCTCGACGTGCAGCAGGCGCAGGAAGGCCTCGTTGCAGCGGGCCACGCGCCCGTCCTTGACCACGGCGATCGCCTGCCCGGCGGCGTCGAGCACCGTGCGCTCGACGCGCAGCGCCTCGACCAGGCGCGCCTCGCGCTGCTTGAGCACGGTGAGGTTGGCGTTCATGCCGATCGCGCCGGCAAAAGTGCCGTCGCTGGCGATCAGCGGCGCGGCGTCGACCGAGACGATCACCGGCGCGCCGTCGCGCGCGAGTTGCACCATCTCGACGCTGCGCAGGCCGCGCTTCTCGCGCAGGCCGGCGAGCGCGGCGCGCGCCGACTCGCCGGGCGGCCCGTCGGCGAGCAGCGACAGCAACGAGCGGCCGAGCAGGTCGCGCTGCTCGCAACCGTAGATCTCGCGCGCCGCGCGCCGGCTGACGAAGGTGAAGTTGAAGTCGGCGTCGCAGGCCCAGATCAGGCTGGTCGAGGCCTCGACCAGTTGCTTGTAGTGATTGCGCGCGCGCCGCAGCCGATCCATTTCCGACAGCTGCGCCGGCGCAGCGACGCTGTCCATCACCAGCGCGCCGCGCTCGCCGGCGCGACCGGAAAACGGCACGACGTGGCTGCGCACTGCCAGCTTGGCGCCAGCGCGCGTCGTGCGCAGGTTCAGCAGATCGAAGGTCGGCCTGCCCTCGAGCGCCCGCTGCAGCGCGACCAGCATCGCCGCTTGGTCCTGGGCCGGCAGCGCAACCGCCTGCGACCAGCGCAGCGGCACGCCGTCGGCTTCAAACGCGAGGCCCCAGCGCCAGCCGTCGCCGCCGTGCAGCGGTTCGACCCGGCCCGCCAGATCGACCCACCAGACGAACACCGGCAGGGCCTGGATCCAGGCGCGGCCGGCATCGGCGGCTTGAGCCTGCTCGGATTCGGGCTGCGCCAGCAGGCCGATGACCGGCGGCAGGCGATCCGGCGGCGCCGCGGCGTCGTGCAGGCTGCGAGTCAGGCAGAGCACGCGCACGCGCCTGGCGCTGCCGCTGCGATCGACCAGCCGCAGGCAGCGATCGAAGACGCGACCGCCGGCCAGCGCTTCGCGGTAGGCAGAGTCCACCAGCTCGCGCTCCTCGGCGACGACCCAGGGGGCAAGCGCAAACGCGCTTTGCCCGGTAGCGAGCAGCGGCGCCGAATCGAACGGCGGCGGCAACACGACGCGGCCTTCCTGGTCGCGATACCAGGGCTGGCCGCCGCGCGCGCCGAACCAGCCGATCAGTCGTCGCGCGTCGTCCTCGAAGGACTGTGCCTGCGCCGCTGGCGACAGCGCGATCACCACCGCCGAATCGAGCCGGCCCGGGCTGAGCACGCGCACGCGCGCCGGCCAGGCCGGACCGAGCGGCCGCCCCTGCGCCAGCGGCACGATGCGCGCCTCGCGCACGCCGCGCCCGCCGACCGATGGATCGAGCGCCGGCGCCGGGTCGGCGCGCAGGTGTTGATCGGCGCGTTGCCCGAGGAGCGCCTGCGGCACCTGGCCGAGAAGCTGCGTCGCCGCGGCGTTGATCTCGACCAGTCGGCCGCGCCGCAGCACGAGAACCGGCGCCGGCATCGACTGCACGGCTGCGCTCCATCCGGCGCGGCCACCGTCGCCCGTCTGTACGTGCCCGTGCATGCGCCCAATCCACCAGACAACCGCCAGCCAGGCGACGAATCCGGCAACGAACAAAGTGGCATCACCGCCGGCGCGCCAGCCGCTCCAGGCGGCGAGCGCTGCCCAGGCGACGACCCAGGGCGTCCACACCTGAGGCCAGCGGCCGATCACCAGCGCCGCCAGCGCAACCAAGCCCGCGGCGTAGTAGCCGAGCGCGCCGCCGACGAACATTGCCGCCGGCTGCACGCCGATCCACAGGCTCCACAGCACTAGGTCGCCGCTCCACGACAGTGCATACCAGCGCGCTGCGGCGTGGGCCGGTGGCAGCGGCGTACGGCTGCGCTCGTAGTGGCTGGCGAGCAGGAAGCGCGCCGAGGCGTTGAGCACGCAGGCCGCGAGCCAGGCGAGCGCGAGCGGCCCCCACTGGACGCCCGCCGCCAGGGCCGCCAGCGCCGCGAGCAGGAAGATCCCCGGGGTGATGCGCCGTTCCAGCGCGAAACTGGCGCGCAGGTCGGGGCGGCCGTCGGCGCGAACCGCGCGCAGGCCGCCGATCGAGTGCGGCCCGGCGCGCGAACCGGTCTGCAAGGGTGCCTCCCAGGGCGGATGCCACGACATGGCGGAGGATCCGCCATCGTGCCGCGTTTGCGCGATCTATGCTAAGGGCGGCTTCCGAGAGCAACAACGGAAACGATTACGACTTTCGGATGATTCTGTCGGATTCACACATCGTGCCCGATCGGCACGCCCCGACACCGGCTGCGGGCGGCATTCAAGGCGAGGCTGCGTCGGCCGGGCGCGAGCTCGGGCACGCTGCCGCGGCTGGGCGCCGGACTCGATGAGCGCCCGATCCGACCGGCCTTACCGCGGCCGCTTCGCGCCATCGCCCACCGGTCCGCTGCACGCGGGCTCGCTTGTGGCTGCACTGGCAAGCTGGCTCGATGCGCGCGCGCACGGCGGCGTCTGGCTGGTGCGCATCGAGGACATCGATCCGCCACGCGAGAGCGCCGGCGCGGCACAAGACATCCTCGCCACACTGGCGGCCTTCGGCCTTGAAAGCGACGAGCCCGTGCTCTATCAAAGCGCTCGCAGCGAACCGTATGTGCAAGCGCTGCAGCGCCTGCTCGATGCCGGCCTCGCCTACGCCTGCGGCTGCTCGCGACGCGAGGCACACGCCGCCGCGCGCGCCGCCGGGCTGGCGCCCGGCGTCTATGCCGGCACCTGTCGCGCCGGCGCCCGCGGCCGAGGTGGCCGTTCGATCCGACTGCGGGTGCCGGATCCGCCCGACGACCGGATCGGCTTCGTCGATCGCGCCTGTGGCCTCCAGAGCCAGTCGCTGGCGCGCGCGGTCGGCGACTTCGTACTGCGCCGCGCCGACGGCCTCTGGGCCTACCAGCTCGCGGTGGTGGTCGACGACGCGGCGCAGGGCGTGAGCGACGTCGTTCGCGGTACCGATCTGCTCGACAACACGCCGCGCCAGATCTGGCTGCAGCGCTGCCTCGGCCTGCCGGCGCCGCGCTACCTGCACGTGCCCGTGGTCACCGACGCGCGCGGCGCCAAGCTGTCGAAACAGACCGGAGCGCGCGCGCTGGCGCGCGACAACATCAAGGGCGAACTCGAGCGCGCCTGGCGTCACCTCGGCTTCGCGCCGCTCGGTGCCGACTCGCGCGCCGCTTTCCTGCGCCGGGCCTGCGAGCTGTGGGCCGAGCGCTGGGCCTCCGAGCCGCCGCCACCGAGTGCGGCCGCGAGATCGAGCGCAGCCGCAACCGCCGATCGCGGCGCCTGCCTACAATCGCCCGCAATGACCCGCGAGCGACACCCGATGGCCGACAACACCGACTCCGGCACGCTGCGCCGGATCCTGCGCGACTGCCGGCGCATCGCCGTGGTCGGCATCTCCGCCGAGTGGCATCGGCCGAGCTACTTCGTCGGCAAGTACCTGCTCGAGCACGGCTACACGCTGATCCCGGTGAACCCCAGGTACGAGCAGGTGCTGGGACAGCGCTGCCATCCGGATCTCGCCACCGCCGCGCGCGAAGCCGGGCCGATCGATCTGGTCGACTGCTTCCGCAAGGCGCAGGACATCGGCCCGCTGGCCGAGCAGGCGATCGCCATTGGCGCCCGCTGCCTGTGGATGCAGCTTGGCGTCGTCAGCCCGGCGGCGCGCGACCGGGCGCGCGCGGCGGGTCTCGACGTGGTGATGGACCGCTGCGTGAAGATCGAGCACGGACGGCTGTTCGGCGGCCTGAACTGGGCCGGCGTCAACACCCGCATCGTGTCGAGCAAGCGGCCGCGCGAGTTGCCTTACTGACCCAAAGCGAAATGACCGATCGCACCTTCGGCATCGAGACGCTGTGCCTGCACGCCGGACAACTGCCGGACGCGCTGACCGGCGCGCGCGCGCAGCCGATCTACCAGACCACGAGCTACGTCTTCGACTCGGCCGATCACGCGGCGAGCCTTTTTAACCTGCAGACCTTCGGCAACGTCTACTCGCGCATCAGCAACCCGACGGTGGCGGTGTTCGAGGAACGCGTGGCGGCACTGGAAAACGGTCGCGCGGCGCTCGCCACCGCCAGCGGCATGGCGGCGCAACTGACGGCGATCCTGGCGATCGTGCAGCCGGGCGACCACATCGTCGCCTCGTCGCTGCTCTATGGCGGCACCTACTCGCAGTTCGCGCTGACGCTGCCGAAAATGGGCATCGAGACCACCTTCGTCGATCCCGACGAGCCGGACAACTTCCGCCGCGCGCTGCGCCCGAACACGAGGCTCGTCTACGGCGAGACGCTCGGCAACCCGAAGATCAACGTCCTTGACCTCGAGCGCGTGGCGGCGATCGCGCACGAGGCGCAGGTGCCGCTGATGGTCGACAACACGATGCCCTCGCCGTACCTATGCCGGCCGCTCGACTGGGGCGCCGACATCGTCGTGCACTCGGCGACCAAGTACCTGGGCGGTCACGGCACGACGATCGGCGGCGTGCTGGTCGAAGCCGGCCGCTTCGACTGGGGCAACGGCAAGTTCCCGGACATGGTGCAGCCCTCGAAGGGCTACCACGGCGTGAAGTTCTGGGAGACCTTCGGCGACTTCGCGCTGACGATGAAGGCGCGCTTCGAGGTGCTGCGCGTGCACGGCGCCGCGCTGGCGCCGATCTCGGCCTGGCTGCTGCTGCAGGGACTCGAAACCCTGCACGTGCGCATGGAGCGGCACGTGCAAAACGCCCGCCGCGTGGCGGAGTTTCTCGCCGCGCACCCGCGCGTGCGCTGGGTCAACTGGCCGGGACTGAAGTCGAGCCCGTACTACGGACTGGCGAAAAAGTACCTGCGGTCGATCGACGGCGAACCGGGGGCGTCGAGCGTGATGACCTTCGGCATCGACGGCGGCGCCGAGGCCGGCGAGAAGTTCATCGACGCGCTGCAGTTCGTCTCGCACCTGGCGAACATCGGCGACGCCAAGTCGCTCGTCATCCACCCGGCCTCGACCACGCACCGGCAGCTCTCGCAAGAGGAGCAGCGCGCCGCCGGCGTGCTGCCGGAGATGGTGCGGCTGTCGATCGGCATCGAGTCGATCGACGACATCTTGTGGGACCTGGATCAGGCGCTGGCGAAGAGCGCCGGCTGAATCATCTCGAGGCCGCGCTGCGCGGCAACGCGTGTCGCTACGGCTTGCGGCCGCCGAGCAGGGCCGCCACCTTGACCGGACGCTGGCCGGGCCGCGTCGCGGGCGCCGGGGCGGCTGTAGCGCCGTCGGCGTCGTCGGGAGCCTGATAGGGCTTGAGGAAGAACTCGTCGACCTTGGCCGTGGCGCTCTGGTAGCTGCGCGTGGCGTCGCGCTCGGTGCGCGCGCCGGCGGCGCTGCGCTCGGGCCTCTCGCGCCTGCCGCTGCGCTCGCCGCGCTCGCCGCGTTCGCCGCGCTCGCCGCGCTCGCGCACGGCACTGCGTTCGACCTCGAGCGCGCCGGGTGTGAACTTCTGCTTGGTGAGCTTCTCGATCGCCTGCACGCCGCGTTCGTCGGCACCGGTCATCAGCATGATCGCCACGCCGGCCGCTCCGGCACGTCCGGTGCGGCCGATGCGGTGCACGTAGTCCTCGGCGCTGAAGGGCACGTCGAAGTTGACGACGAACGGCAGCTCGACGATGTCGAGCCCGCGCGCGGCGACATCGGTTGCCACCAGCACCTCGATCTCGCCCTTCTTGAATCCGGACAGCGCCGCCATCCGCTCTTCCTGCGTCTTGTCGCCGTGGATCGCGTCGGCGTTGAAGCCCGCCTTCTGCAGCTGCCGCGCCAGGCGCCGGCAGCCGATCTTGGAGTTGACGAACACCAGCACCTGCCGCATCGGCGCGCCCTCGGCGCCCGTGCGCAGGATCTGCTGCAGGGCGTCGACCTTCTCCGACTCGTGCACGCGGATCAGGGTCTGGGTGATGTTCTCGGCGGTCGCATTGCGCCGCGCCACCTCGATCAGCACCGGCTCGCGCAGGAAGTTGGCGGCGAGCTTCTTGATCTCTTCCGAGAACGTGGCCGAGAACATCAGGCTTTGCCGCTCCTTCGGCAGCAGGCCGAGGATGCGCGAGATGTCCGGCAGGAAGCCCATGTCGAGCATCCGGTCGGCCTCGTCGAGCACCACCACCTGCACCTGCGACAGCGAGGTGTTCTTCATCTGCAGGTGATCGAGCAGGCGCCCGGGCGTGGCGACGACGAGCTCGACGCCGGCGCGCAGCGCCTGCGTCTGCGGATCCATGTCGACGCCGCCGTAGACGGTGGCGCACTTCAGCGGCGTCTTGGCGATGTACTTCTTGACGTTGTCGGCCACCTGGTCGGCGAGCTCGCGCGTCGGCGTCAGCACCAGCGCCCGCACCGGGTGACGCGCCGGCGACATGCTGGTGTTGGCCGCCGGCAGCAGGCGCTGGATGATCGGCAGCGCAAAGCCCGCGGTCTTGCCGGTGCCGGTCTGCGCCGCGCCCATCACGTCCTTGCCGCGCAGGACGATCGGGATCGCCTTGCTCTGGATCGGCGTCGGCGTCGCGTAGCCCATCTCCTTGACCGCGGCGACGATGCGCGGGTCGAGGCCGAAGTGATCGAAATCGTGATAGTCGGACATGCTTTCCTTCAAAGGACAACGGCAGAGACGTGCTTTCGCATCTCTGCCGTCGTCGTCACACCGGTCGCCGATCGCGCCGCAGCGCTGTGAGTCTGGTGGGCCCCCTGGGAGTCGAACCCAGCACCAACGGATTATGAGTCCGCTGCTCTAACCAAGCATGAGCTAGAGGCCCACGGGCGCAGCGTATTCGATCCGCGGATCCGCGCACCGCCCTTACTCCAGGAAGCTCTTCAACTTGTCGGAGCGGCTCGGGTGGCGCAGCTTGCGCAGCGCCTTGGCCTCGATCTGGCGGATGCGCTCGCGCGTGACGTCGAACTGCTTGCCGACCTCCTCCAGCGTGTGGTCGGTCGACATCTCGATGCCGAACCGCATGCGCAGCACCTTGGCTTCGCGCGGCGTCAGCGAATCGAGCACTTCCTTGGTGACGAACGACAGCGAGTTGTACTGGGCGGCGTCGACCGGAGCCACGGTGGTCGTGTCCTCGATGAAGTCGCCCAGATGCGAGTCGTCGTCATCGCCGATCGGCGTCTCCATGCTGATCGGTTCCTTGGCGATCTTCAGGATCTTGCGGATCTTGTCCTCGGGCATCTCCATCTTGAGCGCCAGCGTCGCCGGATCGGGCTCGGTGCCGGTCTCCTGCAGGATCTGGCGGCTGATCCGGTTCATCTTGTTGATCGTCTCGATCATGTGCACCGGGATGCGGATCGTGCGCGCCTGGTCGGCGATCGAGCGCGTGATCGCCTGCCGGATCCACCAGGTGGCGTAGGTCGAGAACTTGTAGCCGCGCCGGTATTCGAACTTGTCCACCGCCTTCATCAGGCCGATGTTGCCTTCCTGGATCAGGTCGAGGAACTGCAGGCCGCGGTTGGTGTACTTCTTGGCGATCGAGATCACGAGGCGAAGATTGGCCTCGGTCATCTCGCGCTTGGCCTTGCGCGCCTTGGCCTCGCCGGTGGCCATCTGCTTGTAGACCTCGCGCAGGTCTTTGAGCGGCAGCACCACGCGCTTTTGCAGGTCGGACAGTTTGCCCTGAAGCTCGTGCACCGCCGGCAGGTTGCGGCTCAACACCTCGGAGTAAGGATGGCCGCCCTCGGCCTCGCGCGTGACCCAGCGCTGGTTGGTCTCGGCGCCCGGGAAGTGCTTGAGGAAGTGCGGCCGCGGCATGCCGCACTTGTTGACCATGATCTCGTAGATCTGCTTTTCCAGGCTGCGCACTTCCTCGACCTGCGCCCGCAGCGAGTCGCACAGCCGCTCGACCATCTTGGCGGTGAAGCGCAGGCTCATCAGCTCGTCGAGGATCTTCTGCTGCGACTTCAGGTAGGCGGGCGACTTGTAGCCCTCCTTCTGGAAGGCGAGGTACATCTTGTCGAACAGCTTGCGCACGTGGTCGAACTTCTCGAGCGCCGTGGCCTTCAGCTCCTCGAGCTGGGCCGCGGTCATGCCCGATGCACCGATGTCGGTGTTCTCCTCCTCGGCGTCGTCGTCTTCCTCGACCTGGCGCGCCGAGCTCTTCGCCGGCGCCGGCTCGGACTCGTCGACCAGGCCGTCGACCACCTCGTCGATCGACATCTCTGCGGCACGGATCTTCTCGCCGTGCGCCAGGATCTCGGCGATCGTCGTCGGGCAGGCGGAGATCGCCATCACCATGTGCTTGAGGCCGTCCTCGATGCGCTTGGCGATCTCGATCTCGCCCTCGCGCGTGAGCAACTCGACCGAGCCCATCTCGCGCATGTACATGCGCACCGGATCGGTGGTGCGGCCGAACTCGGCGTCGACGGTCGACAACGCCGCCTCGGCCTCCTCCTCGGCGTCGTCGTCGTTCGCTGCCGCCGGTGTCGTGGCGCTCATCAGCAGCGTCTCGGCATCGGGCGCGTGATCGAAGATCTGGATGCCCATGTCGCCAAAGGTGCTCACCACCTGGTCGATCGCCTCGGCGTCGACAAGGCTCTCCGGCAGGTGGTCGTTGATCTCGGCATAGGTGAGGAAGCCGCGCTCCTTGCCGAGCTTGATCAGCGCCTTGAGCTTGTTGCGCCGGGCTTCGAGGTCCTCCTCGGTGCCGTGATAACTGCGCTCGAGTGCCTCCTTGAGCGCCTTCTCCTTGGCGCGCCGATCCTTGGCGCTCTTGCGCGTCGACAGCTTCTCGACCACCTGCACGCTGGGATCGACCGTGTCGTCGCTCGCCTCGGGGACGGCATCGGCACCGTCGCTCGCGACCGGGTCTTCACCTTGCCCCTTGGGCTTGCGTCCTGGCTTGCCCTTGACTGGGTCAGGCTGCGCCTTGGTCGCCGGCGCGAGCTTGACCACCGGCTTGCCTTCGGCCGGCCTGGCCTTGGCCTGGACCTCGGGCCGTGCAGCCTTGACCGCCTTCACCTCGGTCTTGATGCCCTTGCCCGCCTCGACGGCCTTGTCCCTGGCAGTGCCTGCCGCCCGCTTCTTTGCCGTGCCCGCTTTAGTCACCATGCTGTGCCCGCTTCCTCGCTGATCTGCCCTCGGGCGCTCGAACGCTCGAGATTGCCGTCGTTGCCTCTGGACCGCCGCCCGACGCACGCTGCAGACGCCGCACCTGCGGCCCCGCTTCGATCCGCCTCTGACTCTGACTCGCCGCGCCGCGTGATCGTTCGTCTAGCCGCTACGCTCTCGGCCGTAACGAGCGAACACCGCGCAGACGCCCTCGTCGTCGCGAAAAGCCGGTTATTTTAGCAGCGGCCATCGCAAACTCCAGCTTTTTCAGACACTTGCACTGCCGTGTCCAGTTCCGGGACGGGCTTGCCGCTTGAGCCTGATCCGGTCCTCGGACAATTCGCGGATGCGGACCTTGGCCGAGTCGGTCAGTTCACCCTGGACCAGGCGGCCGAGTTCGGCTTCGACCCGCCTCAGTTCGAGCGCCGCAAACGCCGCCTCCAGTTCCATCCGCGCCGTCGCCGCCTCATCCGAGACGACCAGCGCCTGCGCCGCGAACGACCGGTAGTTGGGGCCAAACTCGCTCTCGGCCAGGGCTTCGATCAGTGCGCCGCTCGAGCCGCCGGCGCCCCCGGTGGCGGCGCGCCAGACTTCGGCGATCTGGCGGTCGATCGGCTCCGCGCTTTCGAGCGACTCGGCGGCGATCTGACGGTTGAACTCGCGCGCCAGCTCCGGATGCGCGACCAGGTGGCGCAGGATCCTCGTCTTCAGGTCGCCGGCTGCGACCACGGGTGGACGGCGTGCGCCGGCCGTCATCTCTCGCGCCGCCGGCAGCCTGCGCCAGGACTTGAGCCCGAACAGCGCTTCGACCTCATCTGCCGCGCTCCGGGCGGCGGCGGCCAGTTCGCGCGTCAACTGCAGGCGCAGTGCACCCGGAGTCATCGACTCCAACAGCGGCCGTGCCTGCGCCAGGAGCGCGGCGCGGTCCTCGGCCTGCTGCAGGTCCTTGCCCTCGGTCAGGGTCTGGAGCAGCCAGCGCGACAGCGGCAGCGCGCGCTGCAATTCGTCCTCGAAGGCGCCGGCGCCGTGGTTGCGGATCAGGCTGTCCGGGTCTTCGCCCTGCGGCAGCAGGACGAAGCTCGCGCGCTTGCCATCGGCGATCGCCGGCAGTGCCGCTTCCAGCGCGCGCCGCGCCGCCTTGCGGCCGGCGGCGTCGCCGTCGAAGGCGAACACCACGTGGTCGGTCAGACGCAGCAGCGTGGTCACGTGCTGCGCCGTCACTGCAGTGCCCAGCGCCGCCACCGACTCGCCGAAACCGGCCTGTGCCAGTTGGATCACGTCGAGGTAGCCCTCGCAGACGATGACACGATTGCGGCTGCGGATCGCCTCCTGGGCCTCGTACAGGCCGTAGAGTTCGTGGCCCTTGCGAAACACCGGCGTCTCGGGCGAGTTCAGGTACTTCGGCTCACCCGCGCCCAGCACGCGTGCACCGAAGCCGATCACCGCGCCGCGCCGGTTGCGGATCGGGAACATCAGGCGACCGCGGAAGCGGTCGTAGCGGCGGCCCTCGTCGCCGGCGATCACCAGCCCGGCGTCCACCAGCTTCGGATCGTCGTAGTTGGGCAACGCCGAGCGCAGCGGCTGCCAGGCATCGGGCGCATAGCCGAGCGCGAAGCGCGCCGCGGTCTGGCCGGAGATGCCCCGACCCTTGAGGTAGTCGATCGCAGCCTGGCTCGCCTTGAGTTCGCGCCGGTAGAAGTCGGCCGCCGCCGCCAGCAACTCGGTCAGGCCGCGGCCGCGCTGCGCTTGCTCGCGCTCCGAGCGCACGGTCTCGGGGACCGCGAGCCCGACCTGTTGGGCTAGTTCGTGAATCGCCTCGACGTAGGACAGCCCGCGGTGATCCATCAGGAAGCCGATGGCGCTGCCGTGGGCGCCGCAGCCGAAGCAGTGGAAAAACTGCTTCGACGGGCTGACCGTGAACGACGGCGTCTTCTCGCCGTGAAACGGGCACAGGCCGACCAGGTTCTGGCCGGCCTTTTTCAACTGCACGTGACGGCCGACGACCTCGACGATGTCGACGCGACCGAGCAGATCCTGGATGAAGCCCTGCGCGATCATGCAGGCGCCTGGCGCGGTCTCGGCGGCTAGGCGGCGAGCCTGCTTTTGACGCGCGCCGAGGCCTGGCCGATGTCGGCGCGGCCGGCGATGCGCGGCTTCAGTACCGCCATGACCTTGCCGATCGCGGCCGTGCCGGTGGCGCCGCACTCGGCGATTGCCGCATCGATCGCCGCCTCCAGTTCGGCGTCGCTCATCTGCTGCGGCAGGTATCCCTGGAGCAGGGCCAGTTCGGCCTGTTCCTTGGCCACGAGGTCGTCGCGGCCGGCGGCCTCGAACTGCGCAATCGAGTCGCGGCGTTGCTTGATCAGCCGCTCGATGATCGCCAGGACCTGGGCGTCATCGGCGGCGATTCGCTCGTCGACCTCTCTTTGCTTGATCGCCGCCTGCAGAAAGCGGATCGCCGCCAGCCGCGCCGAGTCCTTGGCCCGCATCGCCGCCTTCATGTCTTCGGTGATCTGATCCTTGAGGGACATGGCGGTGCCTAGAAAGTGAAAGCGCGCCGGGCGGCGCGCTCTGCGGCGGTCAGACGCAGGGCCGGCGTCTCAGTACAGCTTCTTGGGCAGCATTTGCCCGCGCAGGCGCTTGAAGTGGCGCTTGATCGCCGCCGACTTCTTGCGCTTGCGCTCCGAAGTGGGCTTCTCGTAGAACTCGCGCGCGCGCAGCTCAGTCAGCAGACCGCTTTTCTCGATGGTGCGCTTGAAGCGGCGCAAGGCCACTTCAAAGGGCTCGTTTTCCTTGACGCGAACGGTCGGCATGGACGTCCTGTGGGCTCGGATGCGGCGCCGCAGGCGATCCCTGAGTCGGCCTCAACGCTGCGGCCTGCGGAAAGCGCGCGATTCTAAGACATGCCGCTCAGAGCCGGCAAGTCGCTGTCGCCACCGGCCAGATTCGCTCGACTCGCCCGGACGACGCAAGGCGTTGCGCGTATCGGACGATCGTCGCACGTAGACTGTCGGGCGTGCCGCGAGAACGCGGCCGCGGCACAAGCACCGTGCTCATCCTTGGAATCGAGACCTCCTGCGACGAAACCGGCATCGCGCTCCTGGACCGCGACGCCGGCCTGCTGGCGCAGGCCCTGCACTCGCAGGTCGACATGCACCGCGACTACGGCGGCGTGGTGCCGGAACTGGCCTCGCGCGATCACATCCGCCGCGTCCTGCCGTTACTCGACCAGTGCCTGGCCCGCGCCGGCCGGCGCAAGTCCGACATCGACGCCATCGCCGTCACCGTCGGGCCGGGGCTAGCCGGCGCGCTGCTCGTGGGCGCCAGCATCGGCCACGCGCTCGGCTGGGCGCTCGGCAAACCGGTGGTCAGCGTCCATCACCTTGAAGGACACCTGCTGTCGCCGATGCTGGCCACGCCCGCACCCGCCTTTCCCTTCGTCGCGCTGCTCGTGTCGGGGGGCCACACGCAGTTGATGCGGGTGGCCGCGCCTGGTGACTACACGCTGCTCGGCGAGACCGCCGACGATGCCGCCGGCGAGGCCTTCGACAAGACCGCGCAGTTGCTCGGCCTCGGCTACCCGGGTGGCCCGGCGGTCTCGCGGCTGGCCGACTTCGGTGTCGCCGGCGCGCTGCGCCTGCCGCGCCCGCTGCTGCACAGCGGCGATCTGAACTTCAGCTTCAGCGGCCTGAAGACAGCGGTCCTGACCGCCGTGCGCAACGTCGGCAATCTGTGCGAACAGGCGCGCGCCGACATCGCGCTCGCCTTCGTCGACGCCGTCACCGATGTCCTGGTCGCGAAGTCGATTGCCGCTGTCGAAGCCACCGGCCTTGGGCGCCTGGTCGTGGCCGGCGGCGTCGGTGCCAATCGCCAGCTTCGTGCACGATTGGCCGAGGCGTCGGCACGGCACGGCTTCGAGCTGTACTTCCCGCCGCCGGCGCTGTGCACCGACAACGGCGCCATGATCGCGCGCGCCGGTCTGGCACGACTCGAGCGCGGCGCAGTCGAAGGCCCTGCCTTCGCCGTGCATCCGCGCTGGAGCCTGGCCGACGCGGTCTGAGCAGGCAAGCGAGCCGCAACTCAGGGCGGAGGCGACTTGGCGCCAAGCTTGCGCTCTCGGCCCGCCCACAGGTTGGCGATGTTCTGCCGGTGCCTGAGCACGAGCAGCAGGCTCATCAGGGTCACCGCCGCCAGCGCTGCGTCCACGCCCCCGACCCAGCCGAACAGCACCGGCGCTGCCGCCGCCGAAGCGAGCGATGCCGCCGACGAGTAACGAAACACGAGCGCGATCGCGGCCCACACCGCACAGGCCGCCAGACCGAGCCCGACGTCGACCGCCAGCAGCACGCCGAGAAAAGTCGCCACGCCCTTGCCGCCCTGGAAGTTGAAGAACACCGGCCACAGGTGACCGGCGAAAGCCGCTGCACCGGCCCAGGCCGCCGCGGCCTCGCCCAGTCCGAATTCCGGGCCGAACCAGCGCACCAGCACGACCGCCAGCGCGCCCTTGGCCGCGTCGCCGACCAGGGTCAGCAGCGCCGCGACCCTGCGACCGCTGCGCAGGACGTTGGTCGCACCCGGATTGCCCGACCCGTAGCTGCGCGGATCGGCCAGGCCGAACAGGCGGCTGACGATGACCGCAAACGACACCGACCCCAGCAGGTAGCCGGTCAACAGTGCAGCCACAAACGCAAGCTCGATCATCGCCGGCTCATCGCTTCAGTCTTCCAGCGCAACGTCGACCGGCTGCGCGCTCAGGTACCGCGTCAGGACCGCAGCCTCGATTCCGACCAGGTAGCCGCGGCGCCCGCCGTTGATGTAGATCCGCGGCAAGTCGAGAACGCTGCGCTCGACGAACACCGGCATCGGCTTGCGCGTGCCGAACGGCGAGGTGCCGCCGACCTGATAGCCGGTGTGACGCTGCGCGACCTCGACCGTGCACGGCTCGATGCGCTTGCGGCCGCACTGGCGCGCGAGATTCTTGGTCGACACCTTGCGGTCGCCATGCATCAGCACCAGCAGCGGCTTGCCGGTCTCGTCCTGCATCACCAGGGTCTTGACCACCGCGTGCTCGTCGACGCCGAGCGCGAGCGCCGAGACCGCGGTGCCGCCATGCGGCTCGTACTCGTACACGTGCTCGCTGAAACTCAGGCCGTGGCGTCTGAGCCACTGCGTCGCCGGAGTCTCCGATACATGCGGCGAACGGCTCATCGGCATCAACCGCGCGGGTGGTGGCGCGCGTGCAGCGATTTCAGCCGTTCGCGCGCGACGTGGGTGTAGATCTGCGTCGTCGAGACATCGGCGTGGCCGAGCAGCATCTGCACCACGCGCAGGTCGGCGCCGTGATTGAGCAGATGGGTGGCGAAGGCGTGGCGCAGGCCGTGCGGCGACAGCGGCGCGCCGATTCCGGCCAGCGCCGCGTAGCGCTTGACCAGCTTCCAGAACATCTGCCGCGACATCGCTTCCGCGCGCCGGGTCACGAACACCGCATCGCTGGCGCGCCCGCCGAGCAGCGCCACGCGCGCCTGGCGCAGATAGCGCTCGCCCCAGGCGCGCGCTTCCTCGCCGAGCGGCACCACCCGTTCGCGCGCCCCCTTGCCGACCACGCGCACCAGCCCCTCGTCGAGCGACAGCTCGAGCACGCGCAGCGCGACCAGCTCGGACACGCGCAGGCCGGTCGCGTACAGCAGCTCCAGCATCGCCCGGTCGCGCAGACCGAGGTCGGTGCCGGTGTCGGGCGCGGCGAGCAGCGCCTCGACCTGCGCCTCGCTCAGGGTCGCGGGGAAACGCGCCGGCCGCCGCGCCGAGGCCAGCCGCAGGGTCGGGTCGGCGCGCACGTGAGCCTCGCGCAGCGCCCAGCGAAAAAATCGGCGCAACGTCGCCAGCCGGCGGTTGGCGGTCGACGCGCGCGAGTGCGCATGGGCACGCGCAAAGAACCCCTGCAGGTCGCTTTCGCTCGCCGACGCCAACGAACGGCCGCCGAGGTCGCGGCGCAGCGCCTGCAGGTCGCGGCGATAGGCGGCGAGAGAGTTCGCCGCCAGCCCCTCCTCGAGCCAAAGCGCGTCAACGAAGGCGTCGATCAGCGGATCGACCGGGGCGGCGGCGCCGGGTGCGGCGATCCGTCGTCGACCGCCACGCTCGCTGCCGCCTGTCGCCGCCGTGCCTGCCATCGAGCGCCGGCGCCGCTCAGCCGCCGATCAAACCCCGCTTGAGCGCGGCGTCGACCGGCTTGTCACCGATCCAGATGCGCAGCACGGCGGCGAAGAAGTCTTCGCCCGGAATCGCGGCGCCGCGCGGCTGGCCGTTCAAGGTGATGCGCGTGCCCGCCTCGGGCGTGAACTCGAAGTTGATCAGGTCGCCGCGCTTGACCTCGCCGACCGCCTTCAGGCTCGCGTTCAAGGCCTCGATCTGCGCTTTGAAGCCCGCCACCTGCGCTTCGGTCAGGTTGGCGCGCAGGCCATCGTTGAGTGCAGTGGAGAACGACTCGGCGTCGACGTTGCGCAGCATCGCCATGGCCACGCGCCGCGGTCCCTTTTGGGCCAGCAGGGCCGGCGCCGCCTTCTCCTTCTGCGGCACGTACAGCCCGGCGACGTAGACGCGGAAAATGGCGCGCGTGCGCACGCCGACGCCGTTTAACTGCAACGTGGCGCCGCCGAGCTGGATCGTCGGCTCGAACTTCACGCCCTCGACTTCAACCGTCTGCGCCAGCGCCGTGCCGGACAGTCCGGTCGCCGCCGACAGCATCGCCGCGAGCATCAGTTGCAGAAAGTGGCTGCGCTTCATCCGTGTCTCCTTCGGTTGTGATTTGTGGTGCGATGGGTCGCCGCCCTTAATGCGGCGGTCAAAGCCCGAGCAGGCCGCGCTTGAGCTCGGCGTCCGCGGGATGCGGGCCGAGCCATACGCGCAGCACGGCGTTGTAGAAGTCTTCGCCCGACATGGATGGCGTGATCGCCACCGAATTCTGCATCACGCGCGCGCCGGCGTGCGGCGTGTAGTCCCAGGTCACGTGGTCGGCACGGCGCGCGACGACGATGTTGGCGATCACGCCGGTCAACGTCTGCCACTGCTCGCGCCAGGCCTCAAGTTGCTGCGGGCTGTAGTGGCGGCGCATGCCGATGTCGAGCGAATTCATGAACAGTTCCGCCTCGACGTCGCGCACGAAGCGCATCGACATCCGGCGCGGTCCGCGCTGGGCGAGCAGCGTCTCTGGATCCGAGCTGCGTTGCGGCACGTAGAGCGCGCCGACATACACCGGCAGGAAGAAGCGACGGCGCACGCCGACGCCGTTGAGCACGAGATCGGCGCCGCCGAGCCGCAACGTGCCGTCGAAGCGGAAGCCCTCGACCTCGCGCGCCTGCGCCCGCGCCTCGCCGGCGCCAACCACGCAGGTCATCGCCGCCAGCGCGCCGAGCGCGCTGCGCCGCGTCCAGCGTTCGTCGCCCGGGCTCATGCTGCCGCCTTTCCCAATCCCTTGGGCAACGGGAAGACGACGTTTTCGTGCACGCCGTCGAGGCTGCGCACGCCGCTCGCACCCAGTGACTTGAGCCGCTCGATCAACTCGCGCACCAGCAGTTCCGGCGCCGACGCGCCCGCGGTCACGCCGACCCGCGCCCGGCCCTCGATCCAGGCCGGATCGAGGTCGTGCGCGGTGTCCACCAGGTAGGCGGGCACGCCGAAGCGTTCGGCGACCTCGCGCAGGCGATTGGAATTGGAGCTGGTTCTGCTGCCGATCACGATCACGACGTCGACTTGCGGCGCCATCAGCTTGACCGCGTCCTGGCGGTTCTGCGTCGCGTAGCAGATATCGGCTTTCTTCGGCGCCTCGATCGCCGGGAAGCGCGCGCGCAACGCGGCGACGATCGCCGCGGCATCGTCGAGGGACAGCGTCGTCTGCGTCACATACGCGAGCCGCTGCGGATCGCGTACCCGAAGCCGGGCGACGTCGGCCACCGACTCGACCAGGTGCATGCCGTCGTCGGACTGGCCCATCGTGCCCTCGACTTCGGGATGGCCGGCGTGGCCGATCATCACCACCTCGCGGCCGTCGGAGCGCATCTTGGCGACCTCGACATGGACCTTGGTCACCAGCGGACAGGTGGCATCGAACACCTGCAGGCCGCGCGCCCGGGCCTGCGCCTGAACCGCGCGCGAGACGCCGTGCGCCGAGAACACCACCGTGCCGCCGGCCGGCACCTGCTCGAGGTCGTCGACGAACACCGCGCCCTTGGCGCGCAGGTCGCCGACGACGAAGGTGTTGTGCACGATCTCGTGCCGGACGTAGATCGGCGCCCCGTGCAACTGCAGCGCGCGTTCGACGATCTCGATCGCGCGGTCGACGCCGGCGCAGAAGCCGCGCGGCTGGGCCAGCAAAACCTCCATTCAGAGCACTCCGATCACGCGCACGGAAAAGCGCAACGCCTGTCCGGCCAGGGGATGGTTGAAGTCGACGAGCGCATGGGTGTCGTCGATCGCTCGCAGCACGCCGCATAGGCGCTCGCCGCCGTCGCCCAGCTCGACCGGGTCGCCGGGCTCGGGGTCGCGTCCAGCACCACCGGCGCCGGCGTCGAAGGCGGCGCGCCCGATCGCCTGCACGCGCTGCGGCTCGCGCCGGCCGTAGGCCTCATCCGGCGCGAGATCGAAGCTCGCCTCGGCGCCCTCGCTCAGGCCGATCAGTCGCCACTCCAGTGCCGGTGCGAGCTGGCCGGCGCCGATCGCGAGCGTCGCCGGACGCAACGACAGAGTGCTAATCAGCTCGCGCTCGACGCCCTCGGCGAGCACCGCCAGTCGATAATGCAGCGTGACGTGCGAACCTGGCTCGATCCGGACCACGGCAGCCTCGAGGAAAGCGACAAGTCTAGCGAAGGGGCAGGCGATGGCTATCAAGGACTGGCCCGAATCCGAGCGCCCGCGCGAGCGCTTGCTGCGCCAGGGGGCGCCGGCGCTGTCGGACGCGGAGCTGCTGGCGATCTTCCTGCGCGTGGGCGTACCGGGTCGTTCGGCGATCGATCTGGCCGGCGATCTGATCGGCCGCTTCCAGGGGATCAACGCCCTGTTCGCGGCGCCGCTGGCGGAGTTTCGCTCGATCAAGGGCCTGGGCGAAGCGAAATACGTGCAACTGATGGCCGCGCACGAGCTCGCCCAGCGCGCCCTCAAGGAACACATTCGCCGCGACACGGTGCTCACCTCGCCGGACAAGGTGCGCGACTACCTGCGCCTGCGCATCGGCCACCTGCCGCACGAGGTGTTTTTCGGACTGTTCCTCGACGCGCAAAACCGCCTGCTGGAAGCGCAGGAACTGTTCCGCGGCACGCTGACCCAGACCAGCGTGCACGCGCGCGAAGTCGTCAAGCGCGCACTGGCGTTGAACGCGGCGGCGGTGGTGTTCGCCCACAACCATCCGTCCGGGCTGGCCGAGCCAAGCCGCGCCGACGAACTGCTCACGCGCACGCTCAAGGACGCGCTGCAACTGGTCGACGTGCGCGTGATCGACCATCTGATCGTCGCGCACGCGGAGACGATGTCGTTTGCCGAGCGCGGGCTCATCTAGCTTGGCGCCGGTGGGTCCGGCGCAGCGATCGTGGGCTGGAAGTTCGAGGCCGATTTGGACGGCCGCTCGGCTCCTCCTATAATGCGCGGCTTTTCGCCGTAGGCGCCCCGATGGGCGGTCGGCGCGGGTGCGAGCCGATCCGGCGCAAAGTCGGAGTGCAGGCGCCGATGGTTCGATGCAAGTGCGCCGGCGTTACCGGCCACGCGCCCGGGCCGGCATTGATGATTCAGGAGTTTTGCGATGTCACGCGTGTGTCAAGTCACCGGCAAGCGGCCGATGGTCGGCAACAACGTCTCGCACGCCAACAACAAGACCAAGCGCCGCTTCCTGCCCAATCTGCAGTACCGGCGCTTCTGGGTTGAGAGCGAGAACCGCTGGGTGCGGTTGCGCCTGACCAACGCCGCCCTGCGCACGATCGACAAGAACGGCATCGACGCGGTGCTGGCGGATCTGCGCGCCCGCGGCGAGGCCGCTTGAAACGCTAGTCGAAGGAGAAGGCCATGGCCAAGGGCGGGCGCGAGAAGATCAAGCTGGAGTCGACGGCCGGTACCGGCCACTTTTACACGACCACCAAGAACAAGAAGACGACGCCGGACAAGCTGTCGTTTTCGAAGTTCGATCCGGTGGCACGCAAGCACGTCGACTACAAGGAAGTGAAGCTCAAGTAGTCCGGCTTCGGTTCCTCATGAAAAAGCCCGGTCCGCCGGGCTTTTTTGCGCCGTGCGCAACTGCGCGCCAGATCGCCGCGCGCCAAGTGCACGCAGCCTGGCGCGCTCACTGCTACGTTCCGCGCGCTGCGCGCTGCCGGATGAGCGCGCAGGACGCGCCGTGCGCTCAAGCGCCCGCGCGCAAGGCCGGACCGGCCGGTGCGTAGCTGCGGATGCGGATCGCCGCGTTCTGCAGGGCGCAGATGCCGCTCGCCTCGGCGCGCGCGATCCAGTCCTGCAGGTGCGCCAGCGCCTGCTCGCGCGAAGCGCTCGACCGATCCCAGGTCGCGAGCAACTCGGCTCTCATCTCGACCATGGTGCGGATCGCGCGGCTGCGGCCGACGACTTCGCGCAGCGTTTGCTGCTGCGCTGCCGGCAGGGCCGAGACATCGCCTTTGCGCAGCCAGCGACGCAGCGCCGCGAAGCGCCTCTTTTCGTGCGCCGGCAGACGCATGCGCGCCAGCTCCTGCGCGTAGGCGCGCCGCAGATCGCGCGCCAGGCGCGCCAGCAGGTCATAGCGATGCATGATCACCGTCTGCAGCGTCTCCAGGTCGATACGCGCGCGCGGCTGGGGCAGCTTGCGCGGCACCGGCGCGCGGCGCAGCACCGTGGCCAGCCCGACAGCTTGCAGCAGGCGGATGTAGAGCCAGCCGATGTCGAACTCGAACCACTTCGACGACAGCTTGGCCGAGGTCGGATAGGTGTGGTGGTTGTTGTGCAGTTCCTCGCCGCCGATCAGGATGCCCCAGGGCACGATGTTGGTGCTCGCGTCGGCAGCGTCATAGTTGCGGTAGCCCCAGTAGTGGCCGATGCCGTTGACCACGCCGGCGGCGAACAACGGGATCCATAGCATCTGCACGCCCCAGACCGCGATCCCGGCCCAGCCGAACAGGACGAGGTCGATGCCGAGCATGAGGCCGCAGCCGTGCCAGGTGAAGCGCGAATAGACCTTGCGCTCGAGCCAGTCGTCGGGCGTGCCGTGCCCGTAGCGGGCGAGCGTCTCGCCATTGGCGGCCTCGGCCCGGTACAACTCGGCGCCCTGCCACAGCACCTTGCGCAGGCCGCGCGTCTGCGGGCTGTGCGGATCCTCGGCGGTCTCGCACTTGGCGTGGTGCTTGCGGTGGATCGCCACCCACTCCTTGGTCTGCATGCCGGTGGTCAGCCACAGCCACAGGCGAAACCCGTGCGCAGCGATCGGGTGCAGATCGAGACCGCGGTGTGCCTGCGAGCGATGCAGGTAGATCGTCACGCCGGCGATCGTCAGGTGGGTCAGGAGCAGGGTCGCAAGGACCACCTGCCACCAGGACAGGGCGAGCAGTCCCCCGTCCAGGAACTCGAACAGATACATGTGGACTCCGGATCGCCACGACCGGGCGTGGCGCAAACGATTGGCTGGGATGGCGGCGCGGCAGCGTCCGGGCCCGCGCGAGTGGTGATTGTACTTGCCGCCGGCCGCCGGCAGCCGCGGTCGCCGAATGATCGACGGGTGACGGCCGGCGCGCTGTCAGCCGCCGCCAGGGGGCCTGCTGCGTTCGAGCACGGCGGCGAAGAAGCCGTCGCTGCCGTGCAGATGCGGCAGCATCACGAAGTACGGTGCGAAACGGGCCGCATGGTCGATGTCGATGCCCTGCTGCGCCAGCACCTCGGCCGCCGCCACCGGCGCGAACTGCGGCTGCTCCTGCACGAAGCGCTCGACCACCTCGCGGTTTTCGCGCGCCAGCACCGAGCAGGTGGCGTAGACGAGCCGGCCGCCCGGCTTGACCAGGCGCGCCGCCGCGCGCAGCACGCTCGCCTGCACGGCGCCGACGCGCGCCAGTTCGGCCTCGTCGAAGCGCCACTTGAGATCCGGATTGCGGCGCAGAGTGCCGCTGCCCGAGCACGGCGCATCGACCAGCACGCGGTCGATCTTGCCCGCCAGACGCTTGACCTTGGCGTCGTTCTCGCCCTGGATCGCCGCCGGATGCACGTTCGACAGGCCGCTTCGCTTCAGGCGCGGACCGAGGCCGGCGAGGCGGCGCGCGTTGATGTCGAACGCATAGATGCGCCCGGTCGAGCGCATCAGCGCGCCCAGGGCGAGCGTCTTGCCGCCTGAGCCGGCGCAGAAGTCGGCCACCATCTCGCCGCGACGCGGCGCCAGCAGGCGCGCGATCAACTGGCTGCCCTCGTCCTGCACCTCGATCAGTCCGTCGCGGTACAGCGCCCAGCGCGTCAGGCCCGGCTTGTCGTACAGGCGGATGCCCTCGGGCGAGAAGCGGGTCGGCTGCGCGTCTAGAGGCGCGTGCTCGGCGCTGGCGACGCGCAGGCTGGCGAGCACTTGGTCGCGGCCGGCGCGCAGCGTGTTCACGCGCAGGTCGAGCGGTGCCGGTTCGGCCAGCACCTCGATCAGCGCCTCGGCGTCCTCGTACTCGGCGCCGATTGCCGCATACAGCCACAGCGGCAGTTCGGCGCGCACCGCCGCCGGCGCGGTTGCCAGATCGATCGCCAGCGCGTTGCGTACCGCGCGCTCGTCGCCGCGCAGTTCGCGCGCGCCGAGCGCCGCCAGCCCGTGCTGCCGCGCCAGCGTCAGCAACGCCGCCAGGCGCGGCGCGCGCACGGCCACCGCCGGCTGCAACAACCACTTGAGCGTCGCGTAGTGGCGCAGCGCGTGGAAGCAGCTTTCGGCGATCAGGCTGCGGTCGCGCGCGCCCAGGCGCGGGTGCTCCTTGAAGAAGTGCGACATGATCGCGTCGGCCGGACCGTCGAAGCGCAGGACGCGGCCGAGCAGCCAACTGAGGTGCTCGACCACGGTGGCATCGATGCGAGGAGCCTCGCCATCGCGCCGGGAGTCGTTCGGCGCGTCGCTGTGCCGGCGAACTCCGGCCCACGGCCCTTGCGGCCGCCACGGCCCGCTCGTCGGCCGCCGCCGGGCCGCATCTGGTGGCGGTCGACGCGCGCTCACCACGCGCTCACGACGAGTTCGGCGTCGCGCCCTGCGGCCACTTCGACGCGGCCGTCACGCAGCACGACCGCGCCCTCGAGCAGCAGGTGCACGCAGCGCGGCAGCAGGCGGTGTTCCTGCTCGAGCACGCGCGCCGCCAGCGTCTGTTCGCTGTCGTCGCTGCGCACGGCAACGACCGCCTGGGCGATGATCGCGCCGCCGTCGACCGCGGTCGAGACAAAGTGCACGGTGGCGCCGTGCACGCGCACCCCGGCGGCGAGCGCCCGCCGGTGCGTCGCCAGTCCGGGAAAACTCGGCAGCAGCGACGGGTGGATGTTGATCATCCGGCCGTCGTAGTGAGCGACGCAGGGCGCGGTCAGCACGCGCATGAAACCCGCCAGCACGACCAGCGCCGGCCGGTGCGCGTCGATCGCCGTCATCAGGGCGCGATCGAAGTCCTCGCGCGAGGCAAAGTTGGTGTGATCGACCACCGCCGTCGGCACCCCGGCGGCGGCGGCGATCGCCAGTCCGGCGGCCTCGCGCCGATTGCTGATCACGGCGGCAATGCGCGCCTCGAGCGACTGCTGCCAGCGCTGCTCGCGCGCAACCGCCAGCAGCGCTTGCAGATTGCTGCCCCGGCCCGAAATCAGGCAGACGATGTTCCTCATGACCGCGCGCATTCTACGCAGCCGACCGCAATTCCTCGGAAAATCAAAGAGTTCGCGCGGGCGCACCGAACCTCGCCCCGTATAATCGTCGCCTCCTCCGATCTGTCGCAGTCGCGGCTTCGACCCGCAATGAAGATCCTTCGCGGCCTTCCGGCGGTCGCGGCGCGCGCTCCGGTGGCGCTGACCATCGGCAATTTCGACGGCGTGCATCGCGGCCACCAGGCGCTGCTGGCGCAAGTGGTCGCGGCCGCGCACGCGCGCGGCATCGCCTCGGCGGTGATGACCTTCGAGCCGCATCCGCGCGAATTCTTCGCGCCCGAGCAGGCGCCGGCACGGATCGCCAACCTGCGCGACAAGCTCGATGCGCTGCAGGCGGCTGGAATCGAGCGGGTGTTCATCCAGCACTTCGGGCGGACCTTTTCGCAGATGTCGGCCGAGGACTTCGTGCGGCGGGTCCTGATCGACGCCTGCCGCACGCGCTGGCTGATGATCGGCGACGACTTCCGCTTCGGTGCCCGGCGCGCCGGCGACGTGGCGCTGCTGCGCGCGCGCGCCGCCGCCGGCGGCTACGAGGTCGTCCAGTGTCCGACCGTGAGCGAGGACGGCGAGCGCATCTCCAGCTCCGCCGTGCGGCACGCGCTCGCCAGCGGCGACCTGCACCTGGCCGCGCGCCTCCTCGGACGGCCATACGCGATCAGCGGCCGCGTGCAACACGGCGCCCGCCTCGGCCGCAGCATCGGCTTTCCGACCCTGAACCTGCGCATCGCCCATGCCAAGCGGATGCGGCAGGCGGCCCTGCACGGGGTGTTCGCTGTGCGCGTGCACGGACTGCATGAACGCGCGCTCGACGGTGTGGCAAGCGTCGGCCTGCGGCCGACCGTCGACGACAGCGGCCGCTGGCTGCTCGAGGTACACCTGTTCGATTTCGCCCGTCAGGTCTACGGCCACCTGGTGCGCGTCGAGTTCGTGCAGAAACTTCGCGACGAGGCGCGCTACGGCTCCGTGGCCGAGCTCGCCGAGGCGATCCGGCACGACGCCGAGCGCGCGCGCGCGCTGCTGGCCGACGATCGGCGGCTGCGCGCGACCACCTGAAACCTTGCCGAGCCCGAGGGGGCCAAGGAGCCTTTGCAGATGCCTAACGACGCCAAGACCGGCCAGCGGCCGGCCGCCGATCCGGCCACGCGCAAGTACCCGCTAAACCTGCCGGAGACGCCGTTTCCGATGCGTGCCGACCTGCCCAAGCGCGAACCGGGCTGGGTCAAGCAGTGGGAGGAGCGCAAGGTCTACGCGGCGATTCGCGCCGCGCGCAAGGGTGCACCGAAGTTCATCCTGCACGACGGACCGCCGTACGCGAACAGCGAGATTCACCTGGGCACGGCGGTCAACAAGATCCTCAAGGACATGGTTGTCAAGTCGCGCTCGCTCGCCGGCTTCGACGCCGTGTACGTGCCTGGCTGGGACTGCCACGGCATGCCGATCGAGATCCACATCGAGAAGAAGTTCGGCAAGCACCTGCCGCGCACCGAGGTGCAGGCGAAGGCGCGCGCGCATGCGACCGAGCAGATCGCGCTTCAGATGGCCGGTTTCAAGCGGCTGGGCGTGCTCGGCGACTGGGACAACCCGTACCGGACGATGACCTTCAAGGCCGAGGCAGACGAGATCCGCACGCTCGGCCGGATGATGGAGCGCGGCTTCGTCTACCGAGGTTTGAAGCCGGTGAACTGGTGCTTCGACTGCAACTCGGCGCTGGCCGAGGCCGAGGTCGAGTACATCGACAAGAAGACACCGGCAGTCGACGTCGCCTTCCCGCTCGCCGCCGGCGAGGAGGCGAAGGTCGAGCGCGCCTTCGGCCTCACGAGTCTCGGCCTGCCCACCGCAACCGCGATCTGGACCACCACGCCGTGGACGATCCCGTCCAACCAGGCGCTGAACCTGCATCCCGAGATCGTCTACGCGCTGGTCGACTGCCGCGACCGGCTGCTGATCCTGGCGCGCGATCTGGTCGACGCCTGCTTGCAACGCTATGGCCTCACGGGCCGAGTGATCGCTGAGACCCGGGGCCAGGCCCTGGAGCGGGTGAACTTCCGCCATCCGCTGGCCGGTCTCGACCCGGGCTACGACCGTCTTGCGCCCGTGTATCTCGGCAGCTACGTGACGGTCGAGACCGGCACCGGCATCGTCCACTCGGCGCCGGCCTACGGCGTCGAGGACTTCGAGTCGTGCAAGGCCTACGGCATGCGCAACGACCAGATCCTCAACCCGGTGCAGGGCGACGGCGTGTTCGCACCGGATCTGCCGCTGTTCGGCGGCATGAAGGTCTGGGATGCCAACCTGAAAGTGGTCGACGCGCTGCGCGTCGCCGGTCAACTGCTGCACGGCGCCACCGACAGCCATTCGTACATGCACTGCTGGCGCCACAAGACGCCGCTCGTCTACCGTGCGGCAAGCCAGTGGTTCGTGCGCATGGACGGCGCCACGCGCGAGACCGCCGGTCTGATGCAGACCGAGACCGTGGGCGAGACGCTGCGCCAGACCGCGTTGAAGGCGATCGAGGCCACCGCCTTCTACCCGGCCTGGGGCAAGGCGCGCCTGCACGGGATGATCGCCAACCGCCCCGACTGGTGCATCTCGCGCCAGCGCAACTGGGGCGTGCCGCTGCCGTTTTTCCTGAAGAAGAGCGACGGCAGCCTGCACCCGCGCACGCTCGAGCTGCTGGAGGCGGCCGCACGCAAGGTCGAACAGGGCGGCATCGAAGCGTGGTCGAAGGCCACCGTCGAGGACTTCCTGCCGGCGCAGGAGGCGGCTGAGTACGAGAAGAGCAACGACATCCTCGACGTCTGGTTCGACTCGGGTTCGACCCACCGCACGGTGATGCGCGGCTCGCACGCGGCCGACCTCGCCTACCCGGCCGACATGTACCTGGAGGGCTCGGACCAGCACCGCGGCTGGTTCCACTCGTCGCTGCTCACCGGCGCCGCGATCGACGGTCGCGCACCGTACAAGAGCCTGCTCACGCACGGCTTCGTCGTCGACGCGCAGGGCCGCAAGATGAGCAAGTCGCTCGGCAACGGCATCGACCCGCGCGAGCTCGCCGACCGGCTCGGCGCCGAGATCATGCGCCTGTGGGTGGCCGCTACCGACTACTCGGGCGAGATGTCGATCGGCGACGAAATCCTCAAGCGCGTGGTCGAGAGCTACCGCCGGATCCGCAACACGCTGCGCTTCCTGCTCGCCAACACCAGCGACTTCGACCTCGAGCGCGACGCGCTGCCGGTCGAGCGGATGCTGGAGATCGACCGCTACGCGCTGGCTCTCACCGCTCAGTTCCAGGCCGAGGTGCTGGCGCACTACGAGCGCTTCGAGTTCCACCCGGTGGTAGCGCGCCTGCAGACCTTCTGCTCCGAGGACCTGGGCGCGTTCTACCTCGACATCCTCAAGGACCGGCTCTACACCTGCGGCGCCGATTCGCCGGCGCGCCGCTCGGCGCAGACCGCGCTGTGGCACATCACCGCCAGCCTGCTGCGCCTGATGGCGCCGTTCCTGAGCTTCACCGCCGAAGAGGCCTTCGCGCTGTTTACCCCGGGCCGCAAGACGATCTTCGCCGAGACCTACCACGAGCTGCCGGGCGTGCCCGGCCACGAGGCGCTGCTCGCCAAGTGGCAGACGCTGCGCGGCCTGCGCGCCGAGGTCCACAAGCGGCTCGAGACCGAGCGCGAGACCGGTCGGATCGGCTCGTCGCTGCAGGCCGAACTCGACCTGCACCTGGCCGGCGAGCGCCAGCGGCTCGCGGCCACGCTCGGCGACGACCTGCGCCTGGTCATGCTCACCAGCCGCGCGACGCTGCACGCGGTGGCCACGGGCGGCGACGAGACGATCGCGGTCGCGCCCAGCGCGCACCGCAAGTGCGAGCGCTGCTGGCACTGGCGCGCCGATGTCGGCGTCGATGCCGGCCATCCGTCGCTGTGCGGCCGCTGCCTGAGCAACCTGTTCGGTGCCGGCGAAGCACGGCACTTCGCCTGAGCAACGACACGAGGAACCGACTTGAGCTGGGGCCGATCGAAAAGCGCGTGGCAGAAGCTGTACCCGTGGCTGCTGGTGGCGGCGTTGATCGTGCTCGCCGATCAACTGACGAAGATCGCGGTCGAGTACGCGTTCCAGCCGGGCGACGTGCTGCCGGTCACCGGCTTCTTCAACCTCGTCCTGACCTACAACCGCGGCGCGGCGTTCTCGATCCTCGCCGGTGCCTCCGGCTGGCAGGACGAGTTCCTGAGCGCGGTCGGCATCGGTGCGGCGCTGTTCATCGTCTACCTGCTGGCGCGCCACGGCACGCAGAAGCTGTTCGCGCTGTCGCTGGCGCTGATCATGGGCGGCGCGATCGGCAACGTCATCGACCGCCTCGCCTACGGCCACGTGATCGACTTCCTCGACCTGCACTTCAGCGGCTGGCACTGGCCCGCCTTCAACCTCGCCGACTGCGCCATCGTCTCCGGCGCCGTGCTGCTGGTCCTCGACGAGCTGCTGCGGGTCAGGAAGTCGCGCTGATGCGCGCCGAGCCGGGCGGTCGATAATGCGGCCATGAACCTCGCCGGCAAGCACCTCGTCCTCGGCCTGACCGGCGGCATCGCCGCCTACAAGGCCTGCGAGCTGGCGCGCCGCCTGCAAGACGAAGGCGCGACCGTGCAGGCGGTGATGACCGCCGCCGCGCTCGAGTTCGTCGGCGCCGTCACCCTGCAGGCGCTCACCGGCCGGCCGGTGTACACCGATGCCTGGGGGCGCAGCGGCGGCCGCGTCGACAACGCGATGCCGCACATCGATCTGGCGCGCGCTGCCGACGCGATCGTCGTGGCGCCGGCCTCGGCCGATTTCATCGCCCGCGCCGCGCATGGGCTCGCCTCCGACCTGCTGTCGGCGCTCGTGCTGGCGCGCCGCTGTCCGCTGCTGCTGGCACCGGCGATGAACGTCGAGATGTGGCAGCAGCCGGCCACGCAGCGCAACCTGCGCACGGTGCGCGACGACGGTGCCATCGTCCTCGGCCCGGGCGCCGGCGCGCAGGCCTGCGGCGAGACCGGCGCCGGGCGCATGCTCGAGCCGCACGAGCTGCTGGAGGACATCATCGCTTTCTTCCAGCCGAAGCTGCTCGCCGGCAAGCGCGTGCTGATCACCGCCGGGCCGACCTTTGAGCCGATCGACCCGGTGCGCGGGATCAGCAACCTGTCGTCGGGCAAGATGGGCTTCGCGGTCGCGCGCGCGGCGCGCGAGGCCGGCGCCGAGGTAACACTGGTGGCCGGTCCGACCGCGCTCGCGACACCGCGCGGCGTGCATCGAATCGACGTGCTCACGGCGCGCCAGATGCACGAGGCGGTCGCCGCGCGCGCGGCCCAGGCGCAGGTGTTCATCGCCGTGGCCGCAGTGGCCGACTGGCGCGTGCGCGAGGTCGCCGCCGCCAAGCTGAAGAAAAGCGACGGCGCACCGCGGCTCGAGTTCGAGCCCAACGCCGACATCCTCGCCGCGGTGGCGGCGCTGCCGGGCGGCCCGTATTGCGTCGGCTTCGCCGCCGAGACCGACGATGTCGAACGCCGCGGCCAAGCCAAGCGCCGGTCGAAGAACGTGCCGCTGCTGGTCGCCAACCGGGCGCAGGACAGCTTCGGCGCCGATGACGGCGAGTTGCTGCTGATCGACGCCGAAGGCACGCGCTTGCTGGCGCGCGCCGGCAAGCTCGAGCAGGGCCGGCGCCTGATGGCCGAGATCGCGCGGCGCCTGAGCTGAAGCGCGGATCGGGCGAGCGCATGCAACCCGGTGGCCAGCCGGCCGGCGAGCCGAAGGACGGCGACTTCGTCGCCTATCTCGAGCAGATCGAAAAACGCCAACTGGCGGCGCTGCCGGAACGGGTGCGGCAACACCTGATGGTCGACGCGACTCATGCGCCGGGCACCAAAGCGGCCGACCGCGCCGCCGAGGCGACCGCTGCCGCCGGCGCCGACGCGGTGCTGCCGCATTTCGCCGCCGGCGCCGAGCAACGCAAGCACTTGGTGCGCGCGGCGTTGTTCGCCTTGTTCGGCCTGTTCCTGACCGTCTACGCGTTGTTCGGCGACGGCGGCACTCTGGTGCTGCTGATCGGTCTCTTCCTCCTGTGGCGCGCCATCGTGTCGCTGCGCCGGGCGATGTCGATCAGCCGTCCGGCGCTGCCAGGCGGCGGCCGACCGTTCTAGGCTCGATCTTGATCACGCTCGACATCCGCGTGCTCGACCCGCGCCTGGGCGACACGCCGCCCGCCTACGCGACGCCAGGCGCGGCCGGGCTCGACCTGCGCGCCTGCATCGATGCACCGCTGACGCTCGCCGCCGGCGCCACGCACTTGGTACCGACCGGCATCGCGATTCACCTGGGCGACCCCGGCTACGCGGCGCTGATCCTGCCGCGCTCGGGCCTCGGCCACAAACACGGGATCGTGCTCGGCAACCTGGTCGGCCTGATCGACTCCGACTACCAGGGTCAGTTGATGGTCTCGGCCTGGAATCGCGGCCAGTCGCCGTTCACCGTGCAGCCGCTGGATCGGATCGCGCAACTCGTGGTAGTGCCGGTGGCGCAGGTCAGGCTGAACGTGGTCGAGGCCTTTGCCACGAGCACGCGCGGCAGCGGCGGCTTCGGCTCGACCGGACACCGGTAGCGCCGGCCTTCACGGGGCAGTCGGCAGAGGAACGCGGACAGGTCGCGGACCTCGGCGCCGGCGGGCTTGCCCGCAACTCACTTCTGTTGGCTGTAGAAGAGTGCAATGGCGGCGATGTCGTCGTCCGACAGGCGGGCCGCGAAGCCCTCCATGCCGCCTCCGGTGCGACGGCGATCGCGGAAGTCGCGCAGATGCTTTTCGAGGTCGAGGGCGTTCTGACCGGCCAGGCGCGGCACCAGATCCGTGGCGACTTCGCCGCGCATGCCGTGGCACAGGAAGCAACTGGCGGAGGCCAGTGTGCGGCCGCGCTCGGCCATCGCGGCATCGGCGCCGATGCCGGTGGCAGGCGTCGCCAGGACCGCAACGAGCGCGCCGTTGCGAAGCAGTGTCAACGTCATGGCTGCGGGCCTTTCTCCCCGGGGCGAACGGTGGTGAGGACAGCGTCCAGCGGACCGACCCTGGATCAGAGCGCGGTGGCGGCACGACGGCGCGGGTCGCGCGCCGGCAGACCAGCGCCGCCGGCGACCGCCGGCACCGATTGGAGCGAGCGGGCGGCTCGGGCATCACCCATGGGCCGCCCGCGGCCCACCTCACCCGAAGCTGTCGGCCCAGATCGCGTTGGCCCAGGCCCAGGCGAGGTCGGTTTCGAGCGCGTTGCGAGCAGCCGAGACCCCGCCCGAACCCGGCACGGTGGTCAGGGTGTTCTCTTTGTCGTTCCAGCCGTGCACCGACGACACCCGGATCGCCTCGGTCGCCGAGACGAAGCTGTAGCAGGTGTTGGCGATCTTCGGACTCGGGTTCGGCGCCAGACCGTTGAGCAGCGCCACCACGGCCGACGCGCACAGCTTGCCGTGCTGGTTGGCCATGCTGGCCGACTTCGGCATCAGTGGCGCCGGCGCGGTTGCGTCGCCGAGCACGTGGATGTTCTTGACCGCGGTCGACTCCGAGGTGCGCCAGTCGACCGCGCACCAGCGCTTGCCGACGTTGGCCACGCCGGCAGCGAGCGCGATGTCGCCGGCGCGCTGCGGCGGCACGACGTTGACGACGTCGGCGCGGATCTCGTCGACGTCGAGGCGGATCGCGCCGGTCTTCGGGTCAACGGCAAGGGTCTTCTGGCCGCCGCGGTACTCGATCGTGCCCTTGTAGAGATCTTCCCAGGCGCGCTTGAACAGCCCGCCCTTGGAGATCACGTCCGGGTTCGCGTCCAGCACCAGCACCCGCGAGCGCGGCTTGGCCGCCCTGAAGTAGGCAGCGATCACGCTCGCGCGCTCGTACGGTCCGGGCGGGCAGCGGTAGGGCGGCAGCGGGATCGTGATCGCGTAGACGCCGCCGTCGGGCATCGCCTCGAGCTGGCGACGCAGGGCTGCGGTCTGCTCGCCGGCGGTCCACGCGTGCAGCACGCGTTGCGCCGCCATCGCCTCGCGGTAGCCGGCAATTTCGTCGTAGACGAAGCCGATCCCGGGCGACAGGATCAACCGGTCGTAAGGCAGCGCCTCGCCGCGGCGCAGCCGCACCTGGCGCTTGTCGGCGTCGATCGCGGTCGCCTCGTCGGTCACCACCTGCACGCCATGCTTGCGCAGCCCGTCGTAGGACTGGCGCAACTGCTCCATTTTCGCCTTGCCGCCGATCACCAGGTTCGACATCGGGCACGAGGTGAAGGCGGTCTCGCGCTCGACCAGAGTCACGTGGATCGTCGGGTCGTACAGGCGCATGTACTTGGCGGCGGTCGCGCCGCCGAAGCCGCCGCCGACCACCACCACTCGCGCCTTCGGTCGCGCGGGAACGGTCGCACACCCGGTGGCGGCGACCGCGGCCGCCGCACCGCTTAGATACAGGAAACCGCGCCGGCTAAATTGGACGTTCATCGCAGTCTCCTCGGTCAGCGCTTGCGGGCGGCGAAATAGGTCGCCATTAGCTCGATCTCGGCATCGGTGTAGCCCTTGCCGATCTGGTGCATCACGGTCGCCGGGCGCTTGCCGTCGCGCAGGTTCTTCATCTCGGTGATGAAGGTGGCGCGATCCATGCCGGCCAGGGCGCGAAACGCCGGATGCGCCGAGCGGCCGCTGGTGCCGTGGCACATCGCGCACGAGGCCGCCAGATCGCGGCCGATGTCGGGCGCCTGCGCGATCGCGGCGAGCGGTGCGCTGCCGGCCACCAGGAGCGCGTAAAGCAACTTCCGGTTCATCGATGTCTCCTTGCTGTTGTCTGCGTTCGTCTGCCGCCGGAATTGCCGGGACAGCGCCGCCGGCACGCCCGGAAGGCGGCCGTGATGCCGTCGCTACAGACCCTGGACCGGCAAGCCACCGCGGTCGCATCCGCAGCGGTTGCCGCCGTCGCCGGGGCAACTTCTGCGTTAGCCACGGCGCCGAAAGTGACTTTCGTCACTCTAGGCGCAGATGTCAATGTACCGATCGAGCAGTCACAGTGAGAGGCGGGATCTACCCGGATGGGCTACTGCGACAGCGCCGGCTCGTCGCGCTCGGGCTCGACCCCCTTGCCGCCGGCAGCCGGCGGGAAGTCGAGCAGCACCGAGCCGTCCTCGCCGACGTCGACCTCGACCCGGCCGCCGTTGACCAGGCGGCCGAACAGCAGCTCGTCGGCAAGCGCCTTGCGGATCGTGTCCTGGATCAGGCGCGCCATCGGCCGCGCGCCCATCACCGGGTCGAAGCCCTTCTTGGCCAGGTGCTTGCGCAGTGCCGGCGAGAAGCCGACGTCGACCTTCTTCTCGTGCAACTGGTCTTCGAGCTGCATCAGGAACTTGTCGACCACGCGCAGGATCACTTCCTCGTCGAGCGCCTTGAAGCTGATGATCGCGTCCAGCCGGTTGCGGAACTCGGGCGTGAACATGCGCTTGATGTCGGCCATCTCGTCGCCGGCCTCGCGGCTGTTGGCGAAGCCGATCGAGCGCCTTTGCAACATCTCCGCGCCGGCGTTGGTGGTCATGATCACGATCACGTTGCGGAAGTCCGCCTTGCGGCCGTTGTTGTCGGTGAGCGTGCCGTGATCCATCACCTGCAGCAGGATGTTGAAGATGTCCGGGTGCGCCTTCTCGATCTCGTCGAGCAGCAGCACCGCGTGCGGCTTCTTGCTGATCGCCTCGGTCAGCAGCCCGCCCTGATCGAAGCCGACGTAGCCGGGCGGCGCGCCGATCAGCCGGCTCACCGCGTGGCGCTCCATGTACTCGGACATGTCGAAGCGGATCAGCTCGATGCCGAGCGTGAAGGCCAGTTGCCTCGCGACCTCGGTCTTGCCCACGCCGGTCGGGCCGGAGAAGAGGAAGCTGCCGATCGGCTTGTCCGGCTTGCCCAGGCCCGAGCGCGCCATCTTGATCGCCGCCGACAGCGCATCGATCGCCGGATCCTGACCGAAGACCACGTTCTTCAGATTGCGGTCGAGGTTCTTCAACTGCGCGCGGTCGTCGCTGGAGACGGTTTGCGGCGGGATGCGCGCGATCTTGGCGATGATCTCCTCGACCTCGCCCTTGCCGATCGTCTTCTTGCGCCGGCTCACCGGCAGGATGCGCTGCGCCGCGCCGGCCTCGTCGATGACGTCGATCGCCTTGTCCGGCAAATGGCGGTCGTTGATGTATTTGGCCGACAGCTCGGCCGCGGCGGTGATCGCGCCGGCGCTGTACTTGACGCCGTGGTGCTCCTCGAAGCGCGACTTCAGGCCGCGCAGGATCTCGATTGTCTGCTGCACCGTCGGCTCGATCACGTCGATCTTCTGGAAACGGCGCGACAGCGCGTGGTCCTTCTCGAAGATGCCGCGGTACTCGTTGTAGGTGGTGGCGCCGATGCACTTCAACTGGCCGCTGGCGAGCGCCGGCTTGAGCAGGTTGGAGGCATCGAGCGTGCCGCCCGAGGCGGAACCGGCGCCGATCAGGGTGTGGATCTCGTCGATGAACAGCACCGCGTTGCTGTTCGCCTTCAACTGCTTGAGCACCGCCTTCAGGCGCTGCTCGAAGTCGCCGCGGTACTTGGTGCCCGCCAGCAGCGCGCCCATGTCGAGCGAATAGACCGTGCTCTTCTCGAGGATCTCGGGCACGTCGGCCTTGAAAATGCGCCAGGCCAGTCCCTCGGCGATCGCCGTCTTGCCGACACCGGCCTCGCCCACCAGCAGCGGGTTGTTCTTGCGCCGCCGGCACAGCACCTGGATCACGCGCTCGACCTCGGGCTCGCGGCCGATCAGCGGATCGATCTTGCCGTCGCGCGCCAGCTGGTTCAGGTTCATCGTGTACTGCTCGAGCGGGCTTTGCTGCTCGCGGCCCTCGCCCTGCTGCTCTTCCTGTTCGCCGCCGGCCTTGGCGTTCTTGTCGCCTTCCTGCGGCGTCTTGGTGATGCCGTGGCTGATGAAGTTGACCACGTCCAGGCGCGTGACGCCCTGCTGGTGCAGGTAGTAGACGGCGTGCGAATCCTTCTCGCCGAAGATCGCCACCAGGACGTTGGCGCCGGTGACCTCCTTCTTGCCGTTGCTGGTGCTCTGCACGTGCATGATCGCGCGCTGGATCACGCGCTGGAAGCCGAGCGTCGGCTGCGTGTCCGCCTCCGAGTTCACCGGCAGCACCGGCGTGTTGTCGGCGATGAATTTGTGCAGGCTCTTGCGCAGGTCCTCGATGTTGCAGGCGCAGGCGCGCAGCACTTCCGCCGCCGACGGGTTGTCGAGCAGCGCCAGCAGCAGGTGCTCGACGGTGATGAATTCGTGCCGCGCCTGCCTCGCCTCGACGAAGGCCATGTGCAGACTGACTTCGAGTTCCTGCGCGATCATGCTTCCTCCATCACGCACTGCAGCGGATGCTGATGCCGGCGTGAGTAACTGCAAACCTGCTCGACCTTCGTCGCCGCCACGTCGCGCGGATAGACGCCACAGACGCCGCGGCCCTCATGATGCACCTTCAGCATGATCTGTGTCGCCTGCTCGCGACCCTTGCCGAAGAATTTCTGCAGCACGCCGACCACGAACTCCATCGGCGTGAAATCGTCGTTCAGCAGAACCACCTGGTACAGCCGCGGCGGCTTAACGCGAGAACCCTGCTTCTCGACGACCGCTGCGCCATCGCTCCGTTGATCGCCACTCATGCAGCCATTCTAGGAAAGGCCCGCCGCCCGCCCGCGAGGGAAAAAGCGAGCCAATCATAAGTTAGTTCCTCTCGGCAAAGACCGCTCGCGCGCGCGGCTTGCGCTCGCTTGCGCGCGCCGGCTCGTGCGCGCGCCGCCGCGTCGACGCGCAGCGCTCGACGATGAAGGAGCCGTCGCCATCGCCGGCATGGGCAGCGGTCGCCGGCGACCGACGCGGCGCAGCGAACCCGGTCCGCCGGGCGCCGCCGCGCAGGCGCGGGCAGCCGCACGCGACAAAGGGGGCCGCGCGGCGCTTGACGACGCCGATCGTTTGCTCGAACAATTCGCCGCCCGCTGTCAATACCAAGACCGAAGCGGGCCCGCGCACCGGCCCCGGGCCGGCCGCCGGAATGGTTGTCAGCCGAGCGCGGGCAGCGCGCAAGACACGGCAACCGGGGTCGAGGCAACCAACGGGAAGAGCAGCTATGGCAACGGGTACGGTCAAGTGGTTCAACGACGCTAAGGGCTACGGATTCATCACTCCGGATGAGGGCGGCGAGGATCTCTTCGCTCACTTCTCCGCGATCCAGATGAACGGCTTCAAGACCCTGAAGGAGGGGCAGAAGGTCTCGTTCGAGGTCGTCTCCGGCCCGAAGGGCAAACAGGCATCGAACATCAGCGCCGCCGGCTGAACGCTGCCGGTCGCGCTCACCAGATGAAAAACCCCGCCGCGGCGGGGTTTTTTTCTTGTCTGACCGCGTCCGCCGGGCCGGAGCCGGCGCAGCGCGTACAGCGCTGCGGCCGGGGTGCGAGCCGCGGCCGTTGCCGGCTCAAGCCAGGTCGAAGCGATCGAGGTTCATCACCTTCGTCCAGGCGGCGACGAAGTCGCGCACGAACTTCTCTTGCGCGTCGTCGCCGGCGTAGACCTCGGCCAGCGCGCGCAGCTCGGAGTTCGAGCCGAACACGAGATCGGCGCGCGTGGCCGTCCACTTCACGCTGCCGCTCTTGCGGTCGCGCCCTTCGTACACGCCGGCGTCGCCGGCGACCGGCTTCCACTCGGTGCCCATGTCGACCAGGTTGACGAAGAAGTCGTTCGTCAGCACGCCCGGGCGCTTGGTGAACACGCCGTGGCGGCTGCCGCCGAAGTTGGCGTCCAGCGCGCGCAGGCCGCCGACCAGCACCGTCATCTCCGGCGGCGTGAGCGTCAGAAGCTGCGCCTTGTCCACGAGCAGTGCCTCGGCCGGCGCGGTCGATTTGCCCTTGACGTAGTTGCGGAAGCCGTCGGCGCGCGGCTCGAGCACGGCGATCGACGCCGCGTCGGTCTGCTCCTGCGTCGCGTCCATGCGGCCCGGTGCGAACGGCACGGTGACGGTGACGCCCGCCTGCTTGGCCGCCTGCTCGACGCCGGCTGCGCCGGCAAGCACGATCAGGTCGGCGAGCGACACCTTCTTGCCGCCGCTGGCCTTGGCGTTGAAGTCCTTCTGGATGCCGGCCAGCGCCGCCAGCACCTTGGCCAGTTGCGCCGGCTGATTGACTTCCCAGTCCTTCATCGGCGCCAGACGGATGCGCGCGCCGTTGGCACCACCGCGCTTGTCCGAGCCGCGGAAGGTCGAAGCCGACGACCAGGCGGTGTAGACGAGCTGCGTCGCCGTCAGCCCGGCGGCGAGGATGCTCGCTTTCAGCGCCGCGACGTCCTTGTCGTCGACCAGCGGGTGGTTGACCGCGGGGATCGGGTCTTGCCACAGCAGGTCTTCCTTCGGCACTTCAGCGCCGAGGTAGCGCGCCTTCGGACCCATGTCGCGATGGGTGAGCTTGAACCAGGCACGCGCAAAGGCGTCGGCGAACTCGGCCGGGTTCTTGTGGAAATGGCGCGCGATTTTCTCGTACTCGGGGTCGTAGCGCATCGCCATGTCGGCGTCGGTCATCAGGATCGGCACCTTCTTCGACGCGTCGTGTGCGGCCGGCGCCATGTTGGCATCGGTGTGCTTGACCGGCGTCCACTGCGAGGCGCCCGCCGGGCTGCGCGTCGGGATCCAGTCGTTGCCGAACAGGACGTCCAGGTAGCTCATGTCCCACTTCGTGGGGGTCGGCGTCCAGGAGCCCTCCAGGCCGCTGCCGATCTGGTCGCCACCCTTGCCCGAACCATAGGCGCTCTTCCAGCCCAGGCCCATCTGCTCGATCGGCGCCGATTCCGGCTCGGGTCCGACCAGCTTGGCGTCGCCGGCGCCGTGGCACTTGCCGAAGGTGTGGCCGCCGCAGGTCAGCGCCACGGTCTCGTAGTCGTTCATCGCCATGCGGGCGAAGGTCTCGCGCACCAGGCGTGCGGTCTGCAGCGGGTCGGACTTGCCGCCCGGGCCTTCGGGGTTGACGTAGATCAAACCCATCTGCACGGCGGCCAGCGGGTTTTCGAGGTCGGCCTGGGTGCCGCGGCGCTTGTCGTCGAGCCACTGGCCTTCGGAGCCCCAGTAGACCGATTCGTCGGGCTCGTAGACGTCGGCGCGACCGCCGGCGAAGCCGAAGGTCTTGAACCCCATCGATTCCAGCGCGACGTTGCCGGCAAGGATGATCAGATCCGCCCAGGAGAGCTTGCGGCCGTACTTGCGCTTGACCGGCCACAGCAGGCGCCGCGCCTTGTCGAGGTTGACGTTGTCGGGCCAACTGTTGGTCGGCGCGAAGCGCTGCTGTCCGGTGCCGGCACCGCCGCGGCCGTCGCCGATGCGATAAGTGCCGGCGGCGTGCCAGGCCATGCGGATGAACAGCGGCCCATAGTGGCCGTAGTCGGCCGGCCACCAGTCCTGCGAGTCGGTCATCAGCGCCCGCAGATCCTTCTTGACCGCCGCCAGGTCGAGGCTCTTGAACTCCTTGGCGTAGTCGAAGCCGCCGCCCATCGGATCGGACTTGGGCGAGTTCTGGCGCAGGATCCCGATGTTCAACTGATTCGGCCACCAGTCGCGGTTGGACTTGATCTCGCCGGTCGCGACGGTGTGTTGGAACGGGCACTTCACTTCATCTGGCATGCTGCTCTCCTTCGACAGTGGGCATCCACTCGATGCAGGCCAGTCTAGGAATCGCCTCCTGCGCGGTCAATGCAGGATTGCCTATTGAGGCGATAGCACGGCTACCGTGGCAAGCGCCGCGCGGCTAGCCGTCGCGACCGTCGGCGCCCATCGCCGCGATCATCGCGTTGCCGAAGCCCGAGCACGACAGTTGCGTCGCCCCTTCCATCAGGCGCGCGAAGTCGTAGGTGACCGTCTTGTTCAGGATCGTCCGCTCCATCGACCGCACGATCAGGTCCGCCGCCTCGGTCCATCCCATGTGACGCAACATCATCTCGGCCGACAGAATCTCCGAACCGGGATTGACGTAGTCCTTGCCCGCGTACTTGGGTGCGGTGCCGTGCGTGGCCTCGAACATCGCCACCGTGTCGGACAGGTTGGCGCCGGGGGCGATGCCGATGCCGCCGACCTGGGCCGCGAGCGCATCGGAGATGTAGTCGCCGTTCAGGTTCATGGTGGCAATTACGTCGTACTCGCCCGGGCGCAGCAGGATCTGCTGCAGGAAGGCGTCGGCGATCACGTCCTTGACCACGATCTCGCCGTGCGGCGCCTTGAACTTCATCCACGGTCCGCCGTCGAGCGGCTCGGCGCCGAACTCGCGGCTCGCCAGCGCGTAGCCCCAGCGGGCGAAGGCGCCCTCGGTGAACTTCATGATGTTGCCCTTGTGCACGAAGGTGAGCGAGCGGCGCCGGTTGTCGATGCAATAGCGCAGCGCCTTGCGCACCAGCCGCTCGGTGCCCTCGCGCGAGACCGGCTTGATGCCGATGCCGGAGGTGGCGGGGAAGCGGATCTTGCGCGCGCCGAGCTCCTTCTGCAGGAACTCGATCAGGCGCCGCGCCTTGTCGCTCTCGGCCTCGTACTCGAGGCCGGCGTAGATGTCTTCCGAGTTCTCGCGGAAGATCACCATGTCGGTCTTTTCCGGCTCCTTGACCGGACTGGGCACGCCTTTGAAGTAGCGCACCGGACGCAGGCACACGTACAGGTCGAGCTCCTGGCGCAGGGCGACGTTGATCGAGCGGATGCCGCCGCCCACCGGCGTCGTGAGCGGCCCCTTGATCGACACCACGAAGTCCTTGAGGATGCGCAGCGTCTCCTCCGGCAGCCAAACGTCCGGCCCGTAGACGCGGGTCGACTTCTCGCCGGCGTAGATCTCCATCCAGGCGATCCGGCGCCGGCCGCCGTAGGCGCGCTCGACGGCGGCATCGACCACCTTGATCATCACCGGCGTGATGTCGATGCCGGTACCGTCGCCCTCGATGTACGGGATGATCGGCTGGTCGGGAACGTTCAGGCTGGTGTCGGCATTGACCGTGATCTTGCGGCCGGTGTCGGGCACCTTCACGTGCTGGTACATCGCGTCTCCCTATGTCTTGGCGGGTCGCTCGAAGCGCCGGTCGCCCGCGCAGCGAAGGGGGCGCAGTCTAGCCGCCGGCCTGCGGCCCGGCGCGCGCCGGCGATCGGCTAATCTGCACGCCGACCGTCCTGCCTGAGCCGCGCCGATGCGAATCGCCTCGTTCCTGTTCGCCGTCGCCCTCGTTGCGCCGGCGTCGGCGGCCGAGCCGCCGGCGCTGCCGACGATCCGGCTCGCCGCCGGCATCCACCAGATCACGGCCGAGGTGGCGGCTACCGAAGCGGCGCTGGCGCGCGGATTGATGTTTCGCGAACGGCTGGCGCCCAATCACGGCATGCTGTTCGTGTTCCCTGTCGCCGCCGTGCACTGCATGTGGATGCGCAACACGCTGATCCCGCTGTCGGTGGCGTTCCTGGCCGACGACGGCCGCATCGTCAACATCGAGGATATGGAGCCGCTGACGCAGACCAGCCACTGCGCGGCGCGCCCGGTGCGCTTCGCGCTCGAGATGGAACGCGGCTGGTTTGCCAAGCGCGGCATCGCCGCCGGCGCCCGGATCACCGGGCTGCCGGCAGCGCGCTGACCGCTGCGCTTCAACCGAAATTGCGCGCGGCGAAGTCCCAGTTGACCAGGTGCGTGAGGAAGGTGTCGACGAACTTCGGCCGCGCGTTGCGGTAGTCGATGTAGTAAGCGTGCTCCCAGACGTCGATCGTCAGCAGCGGCCGATCCGCGCCGGTAAGCGGCGTGCCGGCGTTGCCGGTGTTGACCAGATCAACCGAGCCGTCGGGCTTGCGCACCAGCCAGGTCCAGCCGGAGCCGAAGTTGCCGACTGCGCTCTTACTGAACGCCTCGCGAAACGCCGCGTAGCCGCCCCACTTGGCGGCGATCGCCGCGGCGAGCGCGCCCGACGGCTCGCCGCCCCCGCCGGGCTTCATACAGTGCCAGAAGAAGGTGTGGTTCCACACCTGCGCCGCATTGTTGAACACCGGCCCCGACGAACGCCGGACGATCTCTTCCAGCCCAAGCGCTTCGAACTCGGTGCCCTTGATCAGATTGTTCAGGTTGGTGACGTAGGCCTGATGATGCTTGCCGTAATGGAACTCGAAGGTCTCCTTCGACATGTGCGGCGCCAGCGCGTCCATTGCGTACGGCAGCGGCGGGAGCGAGTGTTCCATCGGTGATCCTTGCGCGTGGGTGGAGGGGGCGGGAAGTTTATCCGCCGCGGTCGCCGGCAACGCCGCTCAGCGACCTTGCGCCGCGTCCGGTTTCGGCGCCAGCACGCGTTCGATTCGCGCGAGCGCGCCGCCGCGCGCCAGATGCAGCGTGACCGCGTCACCAGGGTGCAGCCGACCGGCGTCGGCGACGATCGCGCCGGCGCCGTCGGTCACCAGCGCGTAGCCGCGCTGCAGTACCGCGGTCGGGTCCAGGTGCGCGAGTGCCTGCTGCGCGCGCCGCAGGCACTCGCGCCG
>JBBIST010000014.1:0-47491 GCA_037441125.1 Burkholderiales bacterium | reverse complement strand
GGGCGCGGCAGCCGCCGGCGCTGCGACCGGTGCAGCGGGAGCCGGCGTGGGCACCGCGGCGGCAGGCGCTGGTGCCGGCGCGGCCGGCGCAGGCTCGGTTCTGGCCTGCGCCAGATTCTGAGCCGCTGCCCCGGCCTTGCTCTGAAGTTCAAGTGCTTGCTTGAGGGCCTCGTTGGTCCGCTTCAACTCGGCGATACGCTGTTCCTGCTCCTTGAGCGCCCGCTGAAGCGCGACCGCCTCATCGGCGGCGGTCTTGGCCGCGTCCGCGGCAGGAGTTGCCGCACCGACCTGAGCGCGAGCAATCTTCAACTGGTCGCCGGCGGGCGCCGGGGCGGCCTTGTCTTCGACCCTGGCAGTCACGCGGCCCTGGGCGGCGGCCGCGGCAGCGGGCGCATCCTGCGCCGGCGCAGCGGCGGCGACCTGCGCCAAGCGGGCGCGGAACTGGGCAAAGTCGGCGCTGTGCGCGACGACTTCACGCCGCGCGTCGGCGGGTCCGATCGCCTCGATGTCGGCCTGCGACGGAATCGTAAGCGTACGACCGGCCAGCAGCCGGTTCATGTTGTTGCCAACGAACGCATTCGGGTTGGCCTGAAACAGCGCCACCAGCATCTGGTCGAGCGAGACCGATGCCGGCCGGGTGCGGTTGGCGATTCCGCCGAGCGTGTCGCCGCGCTTAACCGCGTAGGTGTCCGGCGCAGGAAGGGCCGCAGGCTCTCCGGCTGGCGGCAGTGCAGGCTCGCGCGCAGGCGGCGCCGCGGGTTCCGCGACCGGCGCGGCCGGGGCGGCGGCAACCGCCGGTGGTACGGGCACAGGCGCCGGCGGCAGCACTGCCGCGGCAGGCGCAGGCGGCACGACCGCCGGCGCAGTCGCCGGGGCAGCAGCCACCGGCGGTAGGACCTCGGGCTGCGCGCGCAGCGCCGGCGGGTCGAGCAGCACCGTGTACTCGCGCAGGACGCGGCCGGTGGCCCACGTCAACTCCAGCAACAGGTCGAGGAACGGCTCGTTGACCGGATTCAGGGACGAGATGCGAACGACATAGTTGCCGTCGGGACGCTGCTCGAGATCGAAGCGAAGCTGCGCCAGCGCCGGGTTGAACTCGAGATTGGCCTGGCGGAAGGCCGACTGCTGCGCCAGTCGCACCGCCAGCGTCGGCGCCTCGTCGCGCGCCACCGACGTGACCTCGACTTCGGCCCGCAACGGCTGGCCCAGGGCTGACTGGACGCTGATGCGACCGAGTCCGGCAGCATGCGCGGCGGGCATCGCGAAGGCGAGGCCAAGCGCAAGCGCTAGCGCACATCGCGCTGGCGCGCGCCGAGTGTTTTCTGATCGCACCGAAGCCCCCTCTCAGCCGGCGGTCGGGGCCGGCTCGACCCGTGAAGCGCGCCGGATGACGACCGGCGAAAACATGGCAAAAGAAAATAACATCAGGCACTTAGGGCGGCAAGCTTAGAAGTCTCGGTAAGTGACGGGAAGGCGGGAGAATTCAACCGATCGGCCGCCGCAGCGCCGATTCACTGGCGATTCGCCAGGCAATTTGCTCTCGCCCGCTGCACCTCCGGCCAGAGGCGCGACTCACGCGAGCTCGCCGAGCAGGATGCGCAGCATCCGGCGCAGCGGTTCGGCCGCGCCCCACAGCAACTGGTCGCCGACCGTGAATGCGCTCAGGTACTCGCCGCCGTGCACACCGCTGCCCATCGCCAGCTTGCGCAAGCGGCCGATCGCAATCTCCATCGTTCCGCTCACGCGCGCCGGCGACAGCTCGCGCAGGGTCTCGTTGCGCGTGTTGGGCACGACCCGCGTCCAGTCGTTGGCCGACGCGAGCAGGCGCTCGATCTCGGCCAGCGGCAGATCCCGGTTCAGCTTGATCGTGAGCGCCTGCGAGTGGCAGCGCATCGCCCCGACGCGCACGCACAGGCCGTCGACGACGATCGAGCCGGGCTGCCCCATCGGCGGCTTGCCGAGGATCTTGTTGGCCTCGGCGCCACCCTTCCACTCCTCGCGGCTCTGACCGTTGCCGAGGTCCTTGTCGATCCAGGCGATCAGGCTGCCGGCCAGCGGCACGCCGAAGTTCTCCTGCGGCAGGGCGCTGCCGCGCAGCGCCTCGTTGACGCCGCGGTCGATGTCAAGGATCGCCGAGTTCGGATCGGCGAGTAGCGACTTCACGCCGGCGTGCACGTGCCCCATTTGCGCCAGCAGCTCGCGCATGTGCGGCGCGCCGGCACCGGACGCCGCCTGGTAGGTCATCGACGACACCCAGTCGACCAGTCCGGCCTTGAGCAGGCCGTCGATCGCCAGCAGCATCAGGCTGACGGTGCAGTTGCCGCCGACGAAGTTGCGCGTGCCCCGGCGCAACTCGGCGTCGATCAGCGCCCGGTTGACCGGGTCGAGGATGATCACCGCGTCGTCGCGCATGCGCAGCGCCGAGGCGGCATCGATCCAGTAGCCGTTCCAGCCGGCGGCGCGCAGGCGCGGCTGGACCTCGTTCGTGTAGTCGCCGCCCTGGCAGGTGATGATCGTGTCGCAAGCCTTCAGCTCGCCGAGGCTCATCGCGTCCTTGAGCAGCGGCTCGGCGCGCGGCAGCCGCGGCGCGGCGGCGCCGGCGGCCGAGGTGCTGAAGAACACGGTGTCGATGCGGTCGAAGTCACGCTCGGCGCGCATGCGCTCCATCAGCACCGAGCCCACCATCCCGCGCCAGCCGACGATGCCCACTTTCATCTGCGTTGCCTGCCTCGAAGGTTGACCAGTTGGCGATTGTCGGGCGCCGGCCTGACGGCCGCCTGACGAGACGCAACCGCGTTCACTTGAGCGCCGCCACCACCGCGTCGCCGATCGCCGCCGTGCCGACCCGGGTCGTGCCCTCGCTCCAGAGGTCGGCGGTGCGCAGCCCGCCGGCGAGCACGCGCTGCACCGCGGCCTCGATTCGCTCGGCCTGCTCGGGCTTGGCGAGCGAGTAGCGCAGCATCATCGCCGCCGACAGGATCGTCGCCAGCGGATTGGCGATGCCCTGGCCGGCGATGTCGGGGGCGCTGCCGTGGCTCGGTTCGTACAGACCGAAGCCGCGCTCGTTAAGCGACGCCGACGGCAGCATGCCGATCGAGCCGGTGAGCATCGCCGCCTCGTCCGACAAGATGTCGCCGAACAGGTTGCCGGTGACGACGACGTCGAACTTCTTCGGCGCCCGCACCAGTTGCATCGCCGCGTTGTCGACGTACATGTGGTCGAGTTCGACGTCCGGGTAGTCGCGGTGCACCTCGGTCACCACGTCCTTCCAGAACTGCGAGGTCTCGAGCACGTTGGCCTTGTCGACGCTGGTCAGCCGGCGGCCGCGCCGGCGCGCCGCCTGGAACGCCACGTGGGCGATGCGCTCGATCTCCGGCCGCGCATAGCGCATCGTGTCGAAGGCCTCGGGCTCGCCGGCGAAGGCGCCGTCGGGTGCCGTGCGTCGGCCGCGCGGCTGGCCGAAGTAGATGTCGCCGGTCAGTTCGCGCACGATCAGGATGTCGAGTCCGGCCACCAGCTCGGGCTTCAGGCTCGAGGCGTGGGTGAGCGCCGGGTAGCAGATCGCCGACCGCAGGTTGGCGAACAATCCGAGGTGCTTGCGCAGCCCGAGGATCGCCTGCTCCGGCCGCAGTGCGCGCTCAAGGCGGTCGTACTTCCGGTCGCCGACGGCGCCGAACAGCACCGCGTCGGCCGCGCGCGCCAGCCGCAGCGTCGACTCGGGCAGCGGCTCGCCGTGCGCTTCATAGGCGGCGCCGCCGACCGGCGCCGGCTCGAACTCGAAGCGCTCGCCCAGCGCCCGCAGCACCTTGAGCGCTTCGGCCATGATCTCCGGGCCGATGCCGTCGCCGGCCAGCACTGCGATCTTCATCCGAAGCTCCTACGATGCCGGCCGCGCGTCGAGCCAGGGCATGCGCCGAAGCCGTTCGGCCTCGAAGGCGCGGATCTTCTCTTCATGGCGCAACGTCAGGCCGATGTCGTCCCAGCCGTTGAGCAGGCACTCCTTGCGGAACGGGTCGATCTCGAAGCGATGCACGGCCGCCGCCGGCGTGGTCACCGTCTGCTGCGCCAGGTCGATCGCAAGGAGGTAGCCGGGCGCTGCGGCGACTTCTGCGAACAGCGCATCGACGGTCGCCTCCGGCAGGACGATCGGCAGCAGGCCGTTCTTCAGGCAGTTGTTGAAGAAGATGTCGGCGAAGCTCGGCGCCACGAGCGCGCGCAAGCCGTACTCGGCGATCGCCCAGGGCGCGTGCTCGCGGCTGGAGCCACAGCCGAAGTTGCGCCGTGCCAGCAGGATCGAAGCGCCGGCATAGCGCGGCTGGTTGAGCACGAACTGCGCATTCAGCGGCCGCTGGCCGTGGTCCTGGCCCGGTTCGCCGCGGTCGAGGTAGCGCCACTCGTCGAACAGGTTGACGCCGAAGCCGCTGCGCCGGATCGACTTCAGATACTGCTTCGGGATGATCTGATCGGTGTCGACGTTGGCGCGATCGAGCGGCAGCACGATGCCGGTGTGAGTTCGGAACGGTTCCATCACGCCGCCTGCGGCAAGTTGCGCACGTCGACGAAGCGGCCGGCGATCGCCGCCGCCGCCGCCATCGCCGGGCTGACCAGGTGGGTGCGGCCGCCGGCGCCCTGCCGTCCCTCGAAGTTGCGGTTCGAAGTCGAGGCGCAGCGCTCGCCGGGCTGCAGCCGGTCGGCATTCATGCCCAGGCACATCGAGCAGCCCGGCTCGCGCCACTCGAAGCCGGCGGCACGGAAGATCGCATCGAGCCCCTCGGCCTGCGCCTGCGACTTGACCAGTCCCGAACCGGGCACCACCAGCGCCAGCTTGACGTTGCCGGCGATGCGCCGGCCGGCGACCACCCGGGCGGCGGCGCGCAGGTCTTCGAGACGCGAGTTGGTGCAAGAACCGATGAACACCTTGTCGATCGCGATCTCCGTGATCGGCGTGTTCGGCGCCAGGCCCATGTAGTCGAGCGCGCGCTCGATGCCGTCGCGGCGCACCGGATCGGCCTCGCGCGCCGGATCCGGAACGGCGCCGTCGACTCCGGTCACCATCTCGGGCGAGGTGCCCCAACTGACCTGCGGCGCGATCGCCGCGGCGTCGATCGTCACCACGCGATCGAAGTGCGCGCCCTCGTCCGAGCGCAGCGTCTTCCAGTAAGCGACCGCGGCGTCCCAGTCGGCGCCGGCCGGCGCCAAGGGCCGGCCGCGGACGTAGTCGATCGTCTTGTCGTCGACCGCGACCATGCCGGCGCGCGCGCCGGCCTCGATCGCCATGTTGCACACGGTCATCCGCCCTTCGATCGACAGGGCGCGGATCGCGCTGCCGCCGAACTCGATCGCATAGCCGGTGCCGCCGGCAGTGCCAATGCGGCCGATGATCGCCAGCACCAGGTCCTTGGCGCTGACACCGGCGTCCAGTGCGCCGTCGACCCGCACCAGCATGTTCTTCGACTTGCGCGCGAGCAGCGTTTGCGTGGCCAGCACATGCTCGACTTCGGACGTGCCGATGCCGAAGGCGAGCGCGCCGAGCGCGCCGTGCGTGCTCGTGTGCGAGTCGCCGCAGACCACGGTCATGCCGGGCAGGGTCGCGCCCTGCTCGGGTCCGATCACATGCACGATCCCCTGGCGCCGGTCGAGGAACGGGAAGTAGGCGGCGGCGCCGAAGGCGCGGATGTTGGCATCGAGGGTGACGATCTGCTCGCGCGAGGTCGCGTCGACCACGCCGTCGATGCCCAGGTGCCAGTCGGTGGTCGGCGTGTTGTGGTCGGCGGTGGCGACGATCGACGAGGTGCGCCACGGCCGGCGTCCGGCCAGCCGCAGCCCCTCGTAGGCCTGCGGGCTGGTGACCTCGTGCACCAGATGGCGGTCGATGTAGAGCACCGTGGTTCCGTCGGCCTCGACGTGAACCGCATGCTCGTGCCAGAGCTTGTCGTACAGCGTGCGCGGGGTCGTCATCGCGAGAAGACCGGAGGCCGGTGTCCTGGTCGACGGCGGCGCGCCGTTCGACCGCACCCGGCGCACCCGGCGGAAACTCCGGATCGGTGCTGCCGGCAGCGGCGCAGCGCCGACTCTTCGGCGGCTGCCGCCTTGCCTTGGAAGCGGGTGGCGATTATGCCACTCGCGACGCATCGGCCTGCATCGATGCACGACCATGGGCGCGACGAGGGTGCGGCATCGCCGAAGCGGGCGATGCGGTTCGCCCTGGGGCGAGCGGCGCGTCGCGGCAATTGCGGTTACCGTCGCTTCGTTGTGCACTCCTTTTCCGGGAACGAACGATGGACCACCCGAACAACTCCCGACTTCTGGCGCGACGCCACGCGCTGGCCGCGCTGGCCAGTCTGCCCGCAGCCACGGCGGTGCCAACCGCCGCAGCGCAGGCGACGCTGGCGCCAACGCCGCATCAGACGCTCGGCCCGTTTTATCCGCGAAACGCGCAGGAGCGGCCGCGCCAGACCGACGCCGACCTGCTGGTGGTCGAGCGCGATCGCGTGCTCAGCCTCGGCCTGGCGCTGTACCTGACCGGTCGCGTGCTCGACCGCCGCGGCCGCGCGCTGCCGCGCGCACACGTGGAGATCTGGCAGTGCGACGCCAACTCCGTCTACCACCACCCGGCCGGCGGTGCCGAGAGCGAGCGCGATCCGCACTTCCAGGGCTACGGCCGCACACTGACCGGCGACGACGGCGCGTTCCACTTCCGCACCATCCGGCCCGTGCCCTACCCGGGCCGCACGCCGCACATCCACGTGCGCGTCGAAGCCGAGGGGGCGTCGGCGCTCGCCACCCAGCTCTACCTCGACGGCGAGGCCGGCAACGAACGCGACTTCCTGTTTCGCCGTCTGTCGCCCGCCGAGCGCGCGCAAATCTCGCTTCGGCTGGCGCCGACTTCGAGCGCGCATCCGCTGGCGCGCGCCACGCGTTTCAGCGCCACGGTCGATCTCGTGCTCGCTTGAAGGCGCGGGCGCCGACCTCGTCGGCGTACGCAACGCCCGCCTCGCCCCGCAGCGGCTCGCCACGACCGGCTGATCGCGCCTCGGCCGGAGCTCGTCACTTCGAACAACGGCGCGGCCTGCGCCGCAATCAAGCCGCCACCGCCCGCGCCGCGCCCGGGTCGAGCGCCTGCGCGCGCCGCAGCGCCCACCATCCGGCCAGCGCGGCAACGCTGCTCGACCAGAACGCCGCCTGCGGTCCGACCGCGGACCACAGCGCCGCTGCGACCAGGCTGCCGGCGGTGCCGCCCAGCCCGTAGCCGATGCTGATGTACATCGCCTGCCCGCGCGCCGCCGCCGCGCCCGGGAACCACTGCTGGACCGTGAACACGGCGCCGCTGTGGTGGACGGCGAAGGTCGCCGCGTGCATCAGTTGTGCCAGCAACAGCAACACCCAGACGTCGGCGAACTCGGCGATCAGCGCAAAGCGCACGGCGGCGAAGGCGAACGCCGCCCCCATCAGTGCGAAGGCGCCGTAGCGGCGGAAGAAGCGCCCCTGCGTGTAGAAGAACGCGATCTCGACCAGCACGCCGACCACCCAGAAGACGCCGATCGCCGTCTTGCTGTAGCCGAGCTGCGCCAGGTACAGCGACAGGTAGGTGTAGAGCGCGCCGTGGGCGAAGATCATCAGCGCCACCGAGGCGAAGAACCAGCGCACGCGCGGCTCGGCCAGCCGGCGTCGCACCGACACGCGCGCGTGCGCCGGCTCGGCGACGTGGTAGTCGCGCACGCGAAACGCCGCCCAGGCGAGCAGCGCCAGCAGCGCCACCGCGAGCAGCGGATGCCAGCCGATGCCGGCCGCATCGAGCCCCACGCCGGCCAGCAGCGCCAGGGCGATGAAGCCGACCGATCCGCAGGCGCGCAGCCGCCCGTACAGGCGCGCCGCATGCGGTGCGGCGCGTTCGGTGCGCAGATAGGCCGAAGTGATCGCCTCGGCAAGCGGCATCTGCGCCGTCATCAGCAGGTTCACGACCAGCAGCACCGCCAGCACGAACACGAAGCCGCCCGGTGCGAACAGGCCGGCGAAGGCGACACAGGTGGCCACCGCGGTCCAGCGCAGGATCGCCAGCCGGTGCGTGCTGCGGTCGGCGAGCCAGCCCCACAGGTTCGGCCCGGCCAGACGGGTTGCCTGCGCCACCGCCAGCACGACACCGATCTGCCAGGCGCTCAGCCCGCGCTCCTGCAGGTACAGCGGCAGATAGATCGCGATCACGCCGACCGCGGCAAAGTAGGCGGCGAACAGCGCGCCGAGGCGGCGGTCCATCGGCGGCGCGTGTTCGACCATCGTTCGGCGTGTCTTCAGCGCGGCGCGCGCGCCGCGATCGGCGGCACCGGCAGCCGCACGTCGCCGTTCTGCGCCCGGTGCCGCAGCGCATGGTCGATCAGCACCAGCGCCAGCATCGCTTCGGCGATCGGCGTGGCGCGGATGCCGACGCAGGGATCGTGGCGGCCGTGCGTCTGCACGGTCACGGCGCCGTTGGCGGCGTCGATCGAACGACGCGGCAGGCGGATGCTCGAGGTCGGCTTGAGCGCGATCGACAGCACGATCTCCTGGCCGCTCGAGATGCCGCCGAGCACGCCGCCGGCATGATTGGCGGCGAAGCCCTCGGGCGTCAGTTCGTCGCCGTGCTCGCTGCCGGCCTCGGTCACGCAGCCGAAGCCGCTGCCGATTTCCACGCCCTTGACCGCGTTGATGCCCATCATCGCGTAGGCGATGTCGGCGTCGAGCTTGTCGAACAGAGGTGCACCGAGCCCGACCGGAACGCCGTCGGCGACCACGCGCAGGCGCGCGCCGCACGAGTCGCCGCTGCGGCGCAGCTCGTCCATGTGCGCTTCCAGCCGCGGCACGCAGGCAAGGTCGGCGGCAAAGAAGGCGTTGGCGTCGACGTCCTCCCAGCGCGCAAACGGCACCTCGATCGGGCCGAGCTGCTGCAGATGGCCGCGCACGCGTGTGCCGTACTGCTGGCGCAGCCACTTCTTGGCCACCGCGCCGGCGGCCACCATCGGCGCCGTCAGCCGTGCCGACGATCGGCCGCCGCCGCGTGCGTCGCGGCGGCCGTACTTGCGCCAGTAGGTGTAATCGGCGTGGCCGGGGCGGAAGGTGTCGATCAGTTCGTCGTAGTCGCTGCTGCGCGCGTCCTCGTTGCGGATCAGCAGCGCGATCGGCGTGCCGGTGGTCTCGCCGCGATGCACGCCCGACAGGATCTCGACCCGGTCGCTCTCACGCCGCTGCGTGACGTGGCGCGAGGTGCCGGGCTTGCGCCGATCCAGATCCTGCTGCAGGTCGTCGGCCGACAGCGCCAGCCCGGGCGGACAGCCGTCGATCACGCAGCCGATCGCCGGCCCGTGCGACTCGCCGAAGTTGGTGACGCAGAAAAGATGGCCGAAGGTCGAACCCGACATGCGGCCGATTCTAAGCGGCGCACCGCGCACGCCCCCGGACGAGTACAGCGCCGCCGAATCAGATCCGCTCCGCCAATGCCAGCCCCGACAGCAACGCCGCCTCGACGCGCGCGTCGCCGCACCAGTCGCCGGCCAGGCCGACGCGCAGCGACTCGTCCCACAGACAGGGCTCGGCCAGCGGCCGCAGCGGCAGCGCATGGCGCCAGAGCTGCGCGATCAGGCCGCGCACCGTCACCGGCCGGCCGATACGGGCGGAAAACGCCCTTCCCAACCAGTGCGCGGCGGTCTCCGGCGCCAGGTGCGGATACTTGCGCGACCAGCGCGTTCGCGCCTGCAGCACCCAGCGTTCGGCCACGCCGGCTACCGGCGCGCGCTCAGGCTTGCGATCGTCGCGCGCGATCCAGCCCAGGATCGGGTCATCGTTGACGAACGCCGCCTCGTAGCCGAGGCCGGTGGCTCGGCTCAACGCCAGCATCGCGCTCCAGATCGGCTCCCATTGCACGCTCGCCGCCACCGCCGCCAGCGGCGTCAGGTCGCGCAGCAGCGCCGCGCCGTCGGGCGCCGGCAGCGCCAGCACGAGCGCGTCGAAGCCGCGCATCGACAGCGGCCGGTCGAAGCTGTCGACGAGCCACCACAGGCGATCGCGACGGTCGAGTCGACCGATGCGCGTCTCGAGGTGCAGATCGAGGCCGCGCGCCAGATGGCGACCGATCGCGCTCATGGCGCCGACGCCGACGTAGCGTTCGCCGGCGAGCGGCCGCTCGATCACCGCGCCGCGGTCGAAGGCGATCAGCCGGCCCGGCCACGGTGCCGCCACGCCGGCGGCGACCCAGCGCTGCACCTGCGCCTCGAAGCGGTGCGAGTGCACGGTGAAACAGGTGGCGCCCTGGTCGAAGCTGCCGAACTCGGTCAGTCGGGTCGCCAGGCGCCCGCCCGGCGCCCGTCCCTGGTCGTAGACCGCCACCTCGCAGCCGCGCGCGGCCAGTGCCTGGGCGCAGGCCAGCCCGGCCACGCCGGCTCCGACCACGGCCACGCGAACCGGCTTCACTGCGCCGCCCCCGCTCGGCCCCTCGAGACCCCGGTCACGCCCGGGCCGCAGGTGCCGGCCGCCGCCGATGCGCGCGCGGCATCTGCGGCGCCATCGCTGCGGCGCGCGCCAACGGGCGATCCGCCCGCGCTCAGTTCGCCGACTCCTGCTCGGGCCAGTCGCGGATGTACGCCTTGAGCATGCGGTTCTCGAAACTTTGTGCTTCCAGCACCGCGCGCGCGACGTCGTAGAACGAGATCACGCCGAGCAGCGCCCGGCCCTCCATCACCGGCAGGTAGCGCGCATGGCTGTCGAGCATCAGGCGGCGCACTTCCATCACGTCGGTGCCGGGTGTCACGGTCAGCGGCGCATCGTCCATGACGCCGCGCACCAGCCGCTCGCCGAGCGCGCCGCGGTTGCGGTGCAAATGGCCGATCACTTCGCGGAAGGTCAGCATGCCGACCAGCTCGCCTTGCTCCATGACCACCACCGAGCCGATGTCGTTCTCGGCCATCGTCTGCACCGCTTCCCACAGCGTCTGTTCGGGACGGACGGTGAATAGCGCGTTGCCCTTGACGCGCAGAATGTCGCTCACCTTCATCGTCGTATGCCTTCCGCGGCAGTCCGGCAATCATCCTACCGTGCCGCGCCCCGGGCACTGCGCCGCCTCAGAGGCGCCGCAGCCAGCCCAGTCCGGCCGTGGTACCGCCGGCGCCGGCGCGCTGCGGCCGGTACTCGCAGCCGACCCAGCCCGGATAGTGGAGCCGGTCGAGCAGCGCGAACAGCGCCGGGTAGTGGATCTCGCCGAGGTCCGGCTCGTGCCGGTCGGGCACGCCGGCAATCTGCACGTGGCCGATCAGCGGCCGCAGGCGCTGCACGTGTCGCACCAGGTCGCCCTCCATGATCTGCAGGTGATACAGATCCATCTGCAGCCACAGGTTCTCGCGCTTGAGTGCGCAGATCACTTCGGCCGCCTGCTGCTGCTGCGTCAGGTAGTAGCCGGGAACGTCGCGCGTGTTGATCGGCTCGATCGTCACCGCGATGCCGTGCGGCCGCAGCGTGTCGCAGGCAAGCGCCAGATTGCGCAGGTAGGTGCGGCGCACCTCGTCGGCCGGTGCCTGCGCGCTTGGGCAGCCGGCCTGGAAGTGCAGGCGCGGTGCGCCGACGGTACGCGCGTAGTCGAGCGCGCGTTCCAGCGCCGCCTCGAAGTCGCGCTCGCGCCCGGGCAGCGCCGCCAGGCCGCGTTCGCCGGCGCCGGCATCGCCGGCCGGAGCGTTCATCAGCACCAGTTGCACCGCCGCCGCGCGCAGCGCGCGCGCGAACTCGGCCGCCGGCGCTTCGTAGGGCTGCTGCACCTCGACCGCAGCAAAGCCGTCGCGCGCGGCAGCGGCGATGCGCTCGAGCAGCGCATGCTCCGGGTACAGCATCGAGACGTTGGCGGCGAAACGCGGCATCGGTGTCGGTCAGTCGGCAGAGCGGTCACGCACGGCGCAGGCGCTCAGCGCGCCAGCCACCGCCCCTTCATCAGCTCGACTTCGCGCACCACCGCGGCGCGCACCGGCGGCTCCCACACCGAGTGCCCGGCATCGGGAACGACGACGTAGCGGGCGCCGGGCCAGGCGCGCGCCAGCGCATCGGCGCTGGCGATCGGGCACACCATGTCGTAGCGCGCCTGCACGATCGCCGCCGGCAGGTGGCGGATCCGGTACAGGTGGTCGAGCAACTGGTCCGGCGCCAGGAAGCAGTCGTGCAGGAAGTAATGCGCCTCCAGCCGCGCCAGGCCGATGGCGTCGTCGGCGAAGTGACGCACCAGCTCGGGGTTGGGCAGCAGCGTCGAGCACGAGGCCTCGTACTCGCTCCAGGCGCGCGCGAAAGGAAGGTGCACGCGCGGATCGGGATCGAACAGGCGGCGCGCGTAGCCGCGCAGCGGATCGGCGCGCTCCGACGGCGGCAGCATCTCGATGAAGCGGCGGCCGGCCTCGGGAAACACGTTGCGCAGGCCGTGCAGGAACCAGTCGATCTCGCTGCGGCGGCCGAGAAAGATGCCGCGCAGCACGAAGCCGCGCACGCGCTGCGGGTGCTGCTGGCCGTAGGCGAGCGCCAGCGTGCTGCCCCAGGAGCCGCCGAACACCAGCCAGCGATCGACGCCGAGCGCCTCACGCAGGGTCTCGATGTCGGCGATCAGGTGCGCGAGCGTGTTGTTGGCGATCTCGCCCAGCGGCGTCGAGCAGCCGGCGCCGCGCTGGTCGAACAGGACGATGCGAAACCGCGCCGGATCGAAGAAACGCCGGTGCTCGGTCGAGCAGCCGCCGCCCGGACCGCCGTGCAGGAACAGCACTGGGATGCCGTCCGGATGGCCGCTCACCTCCCAGTACATCGTGTGCACGGCGTCGAGCGCGAGCATGCCGCGCTCGTGCGGTTCGAGCGCGGGGTACAGCTCGGTGCGCGGTTCCAGACGCAGGTCCATCGCGCCCATTCTAGGTCGCGCGCGACCGGCGCGATTCGCTACGCTTGCCGCCCCGTCCCTGCCGCCACTGCCGATGAGCGCTCCCCGCTATCCAGGCTTCGACACCCTCGCCCTGCACGCCGGCCAGCAACCCGATGCGGCCACCGGCAGCCGCGCGGTGCCGATCTACGCCACCACCTCGTTCTGCTTCCAGGATTCGGAGCACGCGGCATCGCTGTTCAACATGGAGCGCGCCGGCCACGTCTACTCGCGCATCTCCAATCCGACCGTGGCGGTACTGGAGGAGCGCATCGCTGCGCTCGAGCGCGGCGTCGGTGCCGTGGCCACCGCCAGCGGACAGGCGGCGCTGCACCTGGCGATCGCCACGCTGATGGGCGCGGGCAGCCACATCGTCGCCAGCCGCGCCCTGTACGGCGGCTCGCACAACCTGCTCGCCTACACGCTGGCGCGCTTCGGCATCGAGACCACCTTCGTCGATCCGCGCGAGCTGGATCGCTGGCGCGGCGCGATCCGCCCGAGCACGCGGCTGCTGTTCGGCGAAACGCTCGGCAACCCGGGGCTCGAGGTGCTCGACATCCCGCGCGTGGCGGCGCTGGCGCACGAGCACGGCCTGCCGCTTCTGGTCGACGCGACCTTCACCACGCCGTACCTGATGCAGCCGTTGGCGCTCGGCGCCGACCTTGTCTTCCACTCGGCGACCAAGTTCCTCGGCGGCCACGGCGTGGCCATCGGCGGGCTGCTGGTCGACGGCGGCAGCTTCGACTGGCAGGCGAGCGGCAAGTATCCGCTGCTGACCGAGCCCTACGAGGGTTTCCACGGCATGGTCTTCGCCGACGAGAGCACGGTGGCGCCGTTCCTGCTGCGCGCGCGGCGCGAGGGCCTGCGCGATTTCGGCGCCTGCATGAGCCCGCAGGTCGCGTTCCTGCTGCTGCAGGGGCTGGAGACACTGCCGCTGCGCATGCAGCGCCACGTCGACAACGCGCGCCGGGTGGTCGAGTTCCTGGCGGCGCAGCCGACCGTCGCCGCCGTCCGCTATCCGGAACTGCCGTCGCATCCGGACCACGAACTGGCGAAGGCACTGCTGCCGCGCGGCTGCGGCGCCGTGTTCAGCTTCGACCTCAAGGGCTCGCGCAAGGCCGGCCGCAAGTTCGTCGAGTCGCTCGCCGTCTTCTCGCACCTGGCCAATGTCGGCGACGCCAAGTCGCTCGTGATCCATCCGGCTTCGACCACCCACTTCCGCGTCCCCGACGACCAACTGGCCGCCGCCGGCGTCACCCAGGGCACGATCCGACTGTCGATCGGTCTCGAAGACCCGGCCGACCTGATCGACGATCTGGCGCGGGCACTGAAGCTGGCGGCGAAGGTGGCGTGATGGAAGTCGACCGGCTGTACGCCTACACCGGCGGCAAGGCCTTCGACGCGGCGCTGCCCTGCGTCGTGTTCCTGCACGGCGCCCAGCACGATCACAGCGTCTGGATCCTGCACAGCCGCTACCTCGCGCACCACGGCTTCGCGGTCCTGGCGCTCGACCTGCCCGGGCATGGCCGCAGCCGCGCGCCGCTGCCGGCGAGCGTCGAGGCGCATGCCGACTGCATTGCCGCCGCTCTGGCGAAGATCGCGTCGCCGCGCTTCGTGCTCGTCGGCCACAGCATGGGCTCGCTGATCGCGCTCGAAGCGGCGCGGCGGCTGGCGCAGCGCGTCGCGGGCGTCGCCTTGCTCGCAGCGGCGTTTCCGATGAAGGTGTCCGAGGCGCTGCTCACGGCGACGCGCGAAGCGCCGGCAAGCGCGCTGCAGATGATCAACGTCTGGTCGCACAGCGCCGCGATCGCGCCGTTCGCCGCCCGGCCGTCGAACCCGGGGCCGGGGTTCAACATCGTCTGGCAGAACCTGCGGCTGATGGAGCGCATCGCGCGCGTCAACGGTGCCGCAGTGCTGCCGGCCGACTTCGCCGCCTGCAACGCCTACGCCGGCGGCCTCGAAGCGGCGCGCGCGCTGCGCTGCCCGGCTCTGTTCGTCTGCGGTGCGGCCGACCAGATGACGCCGCCGAAGGCGGCCGCGGCGCTGATCGACGCCTGCGCCGAGCGCGAGGTGCTCACCCTGCCCGCCACCGGCCACGCGCTGATGAGCGAGAACCCGGACGGCGTACGCGAAGCGCTGGCGCGCTTCGCACAGCGCTGCGTCGCCGCCGCCTAGGCGCCGATCGCGCACGTCACGGATGCGGGCGAGCCTTGCCCGCCAAGGAAGCGCACGCCCGATGCTCGCCGCCGTCAACTGGGACACGTACTGGCTTTACGTGTTGACCGAGGCCGCGTTGACCCTGTCGCCGGGACCGGCGGTGATGCTGGTGATCGCCTTCGGTCTGACGCAGGGCGCGCGCCGCTCGCTGTTCGCGACGCTCGGCATCCTGGCGGCGAACTCGATCTACTTCGCGCTCTCGGCCACGAGCCTCGGGGCGCTGATCGCCGCCTCGCCGGCGTTCTTCACGGTCGTCAAGTGGCTCGGTGCCGCCTACCTGGTCCATGTCGGGCTGGCGGCGATCTTCGGCCGGCCATCGCCGCTGACGGTCTCCGATCCGGGATCGCGCCACGGCTCGCGCCGGTCGATCTTTCTCGCCGGCTTGATGCTGCAAATGGCCAATCCGAAGGCGCTGATCTTCTTCATCGCCATCCTGCCGCAGTTCGTCGATCCGCAATTGCCGATCGGCGCGCAGATGCTGTGGCTCGCCGCCGGCAGCGTGATCCCGGAGTTCCTGATCCTGCTCGGCTACGGTCTGCTCGCCGCACGTGCACGCGGCGTCGCCAGCGATGCGCGCTACGCGCGCTGGACCGACCGCGTCGCCGGCACGCTGGTGCTCGCGGTCGCCACGCTGGTGCTCACGGTCGTGCCTTCGGCCTGAGCCGCTCTCGGGCCGGTTCGCCGGCTCAATCGGCACCGGCGCGCGGCGCATCGACCAGGCGCGCCAGCGGCTGCGTCAGCCACGGGCCGGCCAGTGCCTGCTCGACCCAGGCGCCGAGTCCGGCCGGGTCGCGCGCCGCCAGCGTGTTGCCCGGGTCGAGCGCGAGTCGCGCGAAGGCTTCGCGCAGGCTGCGCCGCTGCGGGTCGCACACTAGCAGCCAGCGCCCGCCCTGGCCGCCGTCGACCGCGGCCACGTAGTCGAGCCGCTCGAGTTCGGCGAGCAGGCGTTCGGTCTCCTCGGGGTAGGTGCGCACCGCGCGCGCCAGGTCGGCGAGGCTCATGCGACCGCCGTCGACGCCGCCGGCACGCGCCGCCACCAGCGCACGCAGCAGCGCCACCGCGGTGAGGAAGCGGTTGCCGGCGCGCCGCTCGTCGGCAAATCGGGTCGACCGCAGGCGCGGCAGCGTGGCGGCGATCGCGGCGCCAAAGAGGATCGCGAACCACACCAGGTAGACCCAGAGCAGGAACAGCGGCACCACCGCGAAGGCGCCGTAGATGCTGCCGATCGTGCCGGTGCGCAGGTAGGCGGCGAACAGGTCGCGCAGCACCTGCCCGAGCAGCGCCGCCGCGATGCCGCCGACGAGCGCGTCGCGCCACTGCACGCGCCGCGCCGGCACGAGCACGTACAGCGCCGCGAAGGCCAGCGCCGACAGCACCAGCGGCCCGTAGCCGAGCAGCGTTCGCGCGGCGCTGCCCACCGGCGGCGACACCGCCAGCAGGTACGAGGTTGCGCTCACGCTCGCGGCCACCAGCACCGGACCGAGCGTGAGCAGGGTCCAGTAGACGAGCAGGCGCGAAATCCAAGGTCGCTGCACGCGCACCTGCCAGATGTCGTTGAGCACGCGGTCTACCGTGTAGATCATCGCCAGCGCGGTCAGCACCAGGAAGGCCAGGCCGACCGCGGTCAGTCCGGCCGCCTTGGCCGCGAACTCGCTCAGGTAGCGCAGGATCAGCGCCGCGTGCTGCGGCGGCAGCAGCTCGCGCAGCACGTTCTTCTCGAAGCCGGCGCGCAGTTCGGCGAACATCGGATGGATCGTGAACACCGCCAGCAGCACCGCCAGCAGCGGCACCAGCGACAGCACCGTGGTGAAGGTCAGGCTCGCGGCCACCTGCGCCAGGCGCACGTCGCGCGCGCGGTGCGCGGCGAACGCCAGCACCTCGCGCGCGTGCTCGATCAGCGGGCCGATCCCGGCCAGGCGCGCGTGCAGTCGCGGCGCGCGCAGCGCCAAGCGTTCAGTCAGCGGTTCGAGCAGGTTCATCGTCGCTGCGGCGGTTGCGGCAGGCGCCATCGCATCGCGCGCGCCGCTGCCGGCGAAAGTACACTGCGCGCGACGGCTGCGCTGCGGCCGCTTTCGCCTGCGATTATCGCAAGCCGTCCGTGGACATCCTCGTTCTCTACTACTCGCGCTATGGCGCCACGCGCGCCCTGGCCGACGCGATCGCGCACGGCGTCGACGGCGTGCGCGGCGCCGTCGCCCGGCTGCGCACGGTGCCGCCGGTGGCCACCACGACCGAGGTGGCCGCGCCTCCGGTGCCGCCGCACGGCGCGCCCTACGCCGAGCTCGCCGATCTCGAACAGTGCGGCGGCCTGGCGTTGGGCTCGCCGACCCGCTTCGGTGCCATGGCCGCGCCGCTCAAGCACTTTCTCGACACTACCGGATCACTGTGGCTGCGCGGCACGCTGGCGGGCAAGCCGGCGGCGGTGTTCACCTCGACCAGCTCTCTGCACGGCGGCCAGGAGACGACGCTGGTGTCGATGATGCTGCCGCTGCTCCATCACGGCATGCTGCTGGTCGGACTGCCGTACACGGAGCCCGACCTCAGCGGCACGCGCTCGGGCGGTACACCCTACGGCGCCAGCCACTTCGCCGCCGGCGAGCAGGCCGGCAGTCTCAGCGACGAGGAAAAGCGCCTTGCGGTGGCGCTTGGCCGGCGGCTGGCGCAGGCGGCGCTGAAGCTCGGCGCATGACCGCCATTGGCTCGTGTCCGATCGGCCGTCCGGCGGCGCACGCAGGAGTGCGGCGATGACGGCGCTCAGCGCACGCCAGCGCCTGGGCTGGCAGGTCGCGCGTTCGGCGTGGATCGCGCTCTTCGTACTGTGCCTGGCCTGGGAGCTGGTGCTGGCACCGATCCGGCCCGGCGGCTCGTGGCTCGCGCTCAAGGCGCTGCCGCTGCTGCTGCCGCTGCGCGGCCTGTGGCGCGGCGAGCCGAAGTCGTTCCAGTGGGCGCTGCTGCTGGTGCTCTTGTATCTGATGGAGGGCCTGGTGCGCATGTTCGAGCCGATGCCGTTTCGCGCCCTGGCCTTGACCGAACTGGCGCTGGTGGCGGTGTTCGTCGCCGCCGCCGTCGTCTACCTTCGTCCCTTCAAGCGCCCGTCGCCGGCGCGATCCCCATGAGCGCGCACGGCCGTTTCGAAACGCTCGTCCCGCAGCGCGCAAGCCGCGGAGGGTAGTCCGGTGAACCTGCTCGACCGCCTACGCGCGCTCGTCGGTCCGACCCAGGTCCTGACCGACGCCGCCGACACCGCGCCCTATCTGACCGACTGGCGCAAGCGCTACCACGGCCGCGCGCTGGCGGTCGTGCGCCCGGCCAGCACGGCCGAGGTGGCGGCGGTGGTGCGCGCCTGCGGCGAAGCCGGCGCGCCGATCGTCGCCCAGGGCGGCAACACCGGGCTGGCCGGCGGCGCCACGCCGGACGCAAGCGGCAACGCGATCGTGCTCAGCCTGCGCCGCCTGAATCGCGTGCGCTCGGTCGACGCCGCCAATCACACGATCACGGTCGAGGCCGGCTGCCTGCTGCAGCAGGTGCAGGAGGCGGCGCGCGCGCATGAGCGGCTGTTCGCGTTGAGTCTGGCGGCCGAAGGCAGCGCCACGATCGGCGGCAACCTCGCCACCAACGCCGGCGGCACCCAGGTCCTGCGCTACGGCAACGCGCGCGATCTCGCCCTCGGACTCGAAGTCGTTCTCGCCGACGGCGCAATCTGGGACGGCCTGCGCGCGCTGCGCAAGGACAACAGCGGCTACGACCTCAAGCAGTTGTTCATCGGCTCCGAGGGCACGCTCGGCGTGATCACCGCGGCCACGCTCAAGCTGCACCCGCTGCCGCGCGCGCGACTGACCGCGACTGCGGCCGTGGTCTCGCTGCCGGCGGCGGTGGCGCTGCTCGAACGGGCGCAGGCGATGGCCGGCGCCACGCTGACCGGATGCGAGCTGATGTCGGCCGAGTGCCTGCGCCGGCTGGCGCGCGAAATGCCGCAGGTGCGCCAGCCGCTGCCGCCGTCGGCGCCCTGGTCGGTGCTGCTCGAGCTGTCGGACCACGAGGACGAGGCGCATGCGGCCGCGGTCCTCGAGCGGCTGCTCGCCGCGGCGATCGACGCCGGCGAAACCGACGACGCCGTGGTCGCGCGCTCGGTCGAGCAGGCACGCGCGCTGTGGCAGGTGCGCGAGTCGATCCCCGAGGCGCAGGCGCGCGCCGGCGGCAACGTCAAGCACGACATCGCCGTGCCGCTGTCGGCGCTGGCCGAGTTCGTCGCCGCCACCGACCGCGCCCTGCGCCAGCGCTTCGACTGGATCGAGCCGGTCGTCTTCGGCCATCTCGGCGACGGCAACCTGCACTACAACATGGCGGTGCGCGACGGACTTCCGGCCGCGCTCGCCTTCGAGCACGAAGCCGAGATCAACCGCATCGTCCACGACGCCGTGGCCGCCGCCGGCGGCTCGATCAGCGCCGAGCACGGCATCGGCCAGCTCAAACGCGAGCAGCTCCGCCGCTACAAGTCCGAGGTCGAGCTGGCGCTGATGCGCGCGCTCAAGCAGGCGCTCGACCCGCGCGGCCTGATGAACCCGGGCAAGCTGTTGTAGCGGTGCCAGCGGGCCGACCGAAGGCGCTTGTCGCCGTCGGCGCGCGCGCTACGCTCGGTTCTCGCTCGAGGCACTGCCGGTGCACTTTGCGGAGAAGGCAATGAATCCTGCGTTCAACCCTGGCCGGCGCGTCTGCCACGCAAGCCGGCAGTCGCTGATCGGCGCGCTGGCGGCCGCCGCGCTGCTCCTCGCCGCCGCCGGCCCGGCCGGCGCCATCAACCGCTGCGAAGCGCGCGATGGTCGCGTCACCTACACCGACGAGCCCTGCCCTCCCACGGCGCGCAGCGCGCGCAAGGTCGACGACTCGCCGCCGCTGAGGCTGCGCGAGTCGCCGCCGCGGGCCAAAGACGCGAAGGAGCCTGAAGCCGGCGGCGAGGCCAAGGCGGCCGAGCCGCCGAAGGCAGCGGCCGCGCCCGCGCTCGCCCCGTCGCGTGCCGCCGCCTCGGCCACGCCGGAGCAGGAGATCGCCCGACTCGACGAGTTGCGCGCGCGCCAGCAGCAGCTTTGTGCGCAGGCGCGGCGGCGCGCCGAGTTCGCGGCCAACGATTTGCAGGCGGCCGGCGGCAGCGATCGCGCCTCGGCCGAGCTGGCGTTGCGACGGGCGCAGGAAGAAGTGCGCACCGTGTGTCCGCCGCAATGACCGCCGGCGCGATCGCGGCCGCGCGTGCCGGCCTGACGCTGGCGACATTGTTCGCCGCCAGTGGCGCCGCCGCGCAGACGTTGCGCTGCGAGTCGGCCGACGGCACGGTCACCTACGCCAACGTCGCCTGTCCGGCCGGCAGCAAGGCGGTGCGCAGCCTGGCGCCGGTCGACGCGCCCACGCCTGCCGACGTGCGCGCGGCGCGCGAGCGTGCTGCCGCCCAGCGCGAGCAGGTGCGCGCGATCGAGGCCCGGCGGCAGGCCGAAGAACAGGAGCGCGAGCGGCAGCGCGCCGCCGCCGCCAAGGCGCAGGCCAAGGCGCAGGACAAGCGCGCGCAGGACTGCCGTCGCCTGGCCGAGCGGCTCGGCAATGCCGAGGAAGCACTGCGGCGCGCCACGATCGCCAAGCGCGAGGCAGCCGCCGCCCTACTCGATCGGCTGCGCTCCGAGTACGCGGCGCAGTGCCGCTCCTGACAACGCCGCGCGCACTTCGCGCCGCCTGCGCCCAGGCTGCGGGCGGCGCGAACGCGGCGCAACCGCTTCAGACCGCGATCGCCGGCGCTGACCCGAGCGCCGACTTCGCCGCACGCAGCGCCGCAACGCCTTCGCGCGAAACGAAGTTCGGGTCGCTCAGCAGGCGCCGCCACAGGCGGCCGCCGCGCTGCCCGCGGTACAGGCCGAGCATGTGGCGCAGCAGCGCGCGCGGCGGCGTACCCAGGGCGCCGGCACGCGCCAGGTAGGCGCTCATCGCCGCCACCACCTGGTCGCGGGTCGGCGCCGGCGCCGCATCCGCGAACAGGCGGGCATCGACGTCGGCCAGCAGGTACGGGTCGTGATAGGCGGCGCGGCCGACCATCACGCCGTCGACGCGCGCCAGTTCGCCGCTTGCCTGCGCCAGCGACTGCAGGCCGCCGTTGAGGATGAAACCGGCCGCCGGGAAGTCGGCCTTGAGCTGGGCGACGCGCTCGTAGCGCAGTGGCGGCACCTCGCGGTTTTCCTTCGGGCTGAGGCCTTGCAGCCAGGCATTGCGCGCGTGGACGATGAACACGCGGCAGCCGGCGTCGAACAAGGCGCCGACGAAGTCGCGCACGAGGCCGTAGTCGTCGCCGCGGTCGATGCCGATCCGGTGTTTGACCGTGACCGGGATCGCCACCCGGTCGCGCATCGCCTTGAAGCAGTCGGCGACCAGCCGCGGCTCGGCCATCAGGCAGGCGCCGAAGGCGCCGCGCTGCACGCGCTCGGACGGGCAGCCGCAGTTCAGGTTGATCTCGTCGTAGCCGCGCTGCTCGCCCAGCCGGGCGCAGTGCGCGAGCTCGGCCGGCTCCGAGCCGCCGAGCTGCAGCGCCAACGGCCGCTCGATCGGGTCGAAGTCCAGCAGCCGGCGCGCATCGCCGTGCAGCAGCGCGCCGGTGGTCAGCATCTCCGTGTACAGGCGCGCGCGGCGCGTCAGCGCGCGGTGAAACACGCGGCAGTGGCGGTCGGTCCAGTCGAGCATCGGCGCCACACAGAAGCGCCACGGCCAGTCGGCGGGTGCGGTCACAGGTCGAGCAGCCACTTGATGATCGACTTCAGCGCGAAGCCGAAGATGCCGAAGGCAAGGACGAAGAACAGGATGAAGGTGCCGAACTTTCCTGCCTTGGACTCGCGCGCGACCTTCCAGATGATGAACAGCATCAGGGCGATGAAGCCGCCCAGACCCCAGGTCAGGCCGATGTGCGCGATCTCAGCCTCGGTCAGGCCGAAGACGGTGCCCGGCATCGCTCAGGCTCCGGGCGTGCGCAGCTCGCGCCCGACGCGCGCTCGCGGCAATCGCCGTTGCCAGCGGCGCGCAACCGGTACCGCCCGCGGTTGCACGTCTCAGCGCTCCGGCAGTGCGCTGGTGTCGACCAGGTCGCTATAAGCGTGCCAGGTGGCATGGCCGATCACCGGCACCGCGAGGACGAAGCCCGCCATCAGCGTCGCCAGCGACAGCATCGTGGCGAGCATGATCAGCGCCGCCCAGATCGCCATCGGCAGCGGGTTGTCGCCGACCGCACGCACGCTGGTCAGTACCGCGCGGCGCAGGCCGACGCGACGGTCGAGCAGCAGCGGCGCCGACACCGCGGTGGCGGCGAACACCAGCGCCGCACCGAGGGCGCCGGCCAGCAACCAGAGCCAGAACAGCAGCTCGCCCTGGCCGACGACCGCGTAGCGCAGCAGATCGAAGGGGCTGTCGATCGGCGTACGCAGAAAGAGCTTGAACATCAGTGCCGAAAACAGCACCCAGCCGGCGGCGGCAGCGGCGAGCAGCAAGCCGAGTGCGATCAGCGGTCGCGTACCACGGCGCCAGGCGGCGATTGCGTGCGCCAGCCGCGGCTGCTCGCCCAGCGCCCGGCGCCGGCTCAGTTCGTACAGGCCGGTGCACAGGATCGGCCCCACCAGCAGGAAGCCGGTGAACGCGCCCGGCAGCAGCGGCCACAGCGGCTGCGGCAGCGCCAGAACGAACAGGCCGCCGAGGCAGATCAGCACGCCGTGCAAGAGGCTTGGCCCGGGCGCCGTCAACATGTCGCGCCAGCCGAGCCGCAGCCAGACGAACGGCCGATCGGCGGCGATCGCACGCACGGCGGCGGGCGAGGTCTCGGCGATGGGAATCGACATCGGTCGTTGCGGTCGGCAGGCGTCGACATTATCCGCGGCGTGCGCTCGACGCTGTCGCCAGCGTCACGCCAGCGGCGGGCGATCGCGCCCCGGGACTTCTACCAGTGCTTCATCAGCGCCAGCAGCCGGCGCACGGCCGGACCGTAGGGCGGCATCAGCAGCCCCAGGCCATTCAGCCGCGACTGCTTGAAAACCGGCGTGAGCTTCGACATCGTGTCGAAGCCCCAGCGGCCGTGGTAGTGCCCCATGCCCGACGGCCCGATGCCGCCGAACGGCAGCTCCTCCTGCGCCACGTGCACCAGGGTCTCGTTGACGCAGGCACCGCCGACGTGGGTCTCGCGCAGCGCCCACTCGATGCGCCTGGCATCGTGGTCGAACCAGTACAGCGCCAGCGGCCGCGGCTGCGAGTTGATGTAGCGCACCGCTTCCTCGACCTCGTCGTAGGCGATCAGCGGCAGGATCGGCCCGAAGATCTCCTCGCGCATCACCGCCAGCGTCGCCGGCGGCTCGATCAGCAGCGTCGGCGCCAGGCGGTTCGCCTTGACGTTGCGCGCGACACCGCCGAACAGGGTCACGATCTTGACCTGCGCCTGCTCCGCCTCGTCGAGGTAGCCGATCAGCCGGCCGAACTGGCGCGCGTTGATCACGCTCGTGAAGTCCGGATCGGCAAGCCCGCGCGGAAACATGCGCCGCGCCTGGGTGCGCGCATGGGCGACGAAATCGTCGATGCCTTCGCGCGGCAACAGCACGTAGTCGGGGGCGATGCAAGTCTGGCCGGCGTTGAGCAGCTTGCCGGCGAGGATGCGCTTGGCGGCGCGCGCCAGCGGGTAGCCGGGCGCGATCACCGTCGGCGACTTGCCGCCGAGCTCGAGCGTCACCGGCGTCAGGTTCTCGGCCGCCGCCGCCATCACCTTGCGGCCGATCGCGGTCGAGCCGGTGAACACCAGGTGGTCGAAGGGCAGCGCCGAGAACGCGGCGGCGACGTCGGCGGCACCGGTGACCACCGTCACCTCGAGCGGATCGAAGCGGCCGGCGACGAGCTCCTTGAACAGCGACGAGAACGCCGGCGTGTACTCGGACATCTTGACCATCGCCCGATTGCCGGCGGCAATGGCCCCGACCAGCGGCCCGACCGCGAGGAACAGCGGGTAGTTCCACGGCACGATGATGCCGACCACACCCACCGGCCGCGGCACCAGCTCGGCGCTCGCCGGCCGGAACCACTTGGACACCGCCGCCGGCCGCGGCTTCATCCAGTCGCGTCCCTCGCCGAGCGCGCACTTCAGTTCGGCCAGGCTAGGAAAGACCTCGGCGATCTGCGTTTCGATGCGCGAGCGCCGGCCGAAGTCGGCGGCGATCGCGTCCTCGATCTCGGTTTCGTTGGCGGCGATCAGCTCGCGCAACCTTCGCAGCCGGTCGCGCCGCACCTCCCATTGCGGAAACGGCGCCCGGTCGTAGTCGGCGCGCTGGCGCGCCAGCGTCGCGTGCAGGTCGATCGACGGTTCGACGGGTTTCATGGCAATCCTTCCGCCGGCGGCGACGCCGGCATGGATTGATCCTAACCACTCAACCGCCGCCGGTCCCGAGCGTTGCGTCTAGACCGCGAGACTGGTCGGCCTGCTGCTGCCCTGAACCGACGCCGCTCGCGTCTACTCGATTTCCTCGTACAGCGGCAGCGTCAGGAACTCGGCGAAAGTCTCCTGCGTGCTCATCTGCTCGAAGATCTGCGCCGCGCGATCGTAGGTCCGGGTATCGCCGACCACCGCCTTGACCTTGGCCAGTTCCTCGGCGATCAGCGCCCTGACCAGCTCGGCGGTGACCTTGCGACCGTCGTCGAGCTTGCCCTTGGGCGAGCGGATCCACTGCCAGACCTGCGAGCGGCTGATCTCGGCCGTGGCCGCGTCTTCCATCAGGTTGTGGATCGGCACGCAGCCGTTGCCGGCGAGCCAGGAGCCGAGGTAGTGGATGCCGACGTTGACGTTCATCCGTAATCCGGCCTCGGTGATCGGCGCTTCCGGCTGGAAGTTCAGCAAGTCGGCGGCGCTCATCTTGACGTCGTCGCGCTTCTTGTCGATCTGGTTCGGCCGCTCGCCCAGCACCTTGACGAACTCCTCCATCGCGATCGGCACCAGCCCCGGGTGCGCGACCCAGCCGCCGTCGTAGCCGTCGGCGGCGTCGCGCGCCTTGTCTGAGCGCACGCCGGCGAGGGCCTGGTCGTTGGCCACCGGATCGTTCTTGATCGGAATCAGCGCGCTCATGCCGCCGATCGCCGGCGCGTTGCGCTTGTGGCAGGTGGCGAGCAGCAGCAGCGCGTAGGCGCGCATGAACGGCGCGGTCATCGTCACCCGCGCGCGGTCGGCGAGGCAGAAGTCGCGGTCGACCTTGAACTTCTTGATGCACGAGAAGATGTAGTCCCAGCGGCCGGCGTTCAGTCCGGCGCTGTGCTCGCGCAGTTCATACAGGATCTCGTCCATCTCGAACGCCGCCAGGATGGTCTCGATCAGCACCGTTGCCTTGATCGTGCCCTGCGCGAGGCCCAACTCCTGCTGCGTGGCGACAAAGATGTCGTTCCACAGCCGCGCTTCCAGGTGCGACTCCATCTTCGGCAGGTAGAAATACGGGCCGGAACCGCGCGCGATCAGCTCTCTTGCGTTGTGGATCATGTACAGCGCGAAGTCGAAGATGCCGCCGCTCACCCGCTCGCCGTCGACCAGCACGTGCTTCTCGTCCAGATGCCAGCCGCGCGGGCGCACGACCAAGGTCGCGATCCTGTCGTTGAGCCGGTAGGTCTTGTCGCCCTGTTGCAGCGAGATCGTCCGCCGCACCGCCTCGGTGAGGTTGAGCTGGCCCGTGATCTGGTTGTCCCAGTTCGGTGCGTTGCTGTCCTCGAAGTCGGTCATGTAGGCGTCGGCCCCCGAGTTCAGCGCGTTGATGATCATCTTGCGCTCGACCGGGCCGGTGATCTCGACCCGCCGGCGCTGCAGGTCCTGCGGCAGCGGCGCGATGCGCCAGTCGCCTTCGCGGATGTGCCGGGTCGAGGCCAGGAAGTCGGGCCGCTCGCCGGCGTCGAGCCGGCGCGCACGCGCGGCGCGCTCGGCCAGCAGCGCCTTGCGGCGGCCGTTGAAGGCGCGGTGCAGCTTGGCCACGAGTGCCAGCGCCTCGGCGGTCAGGACTTTCTCGAAACCGGGCTTGATCGGCGCCCGGACCTCGACGCCTTGCGGATCGGTCATCGCGTTCCTCTACGAATTGGATTGGAGAAAGAAGTCGACCGCGTCGCCGAGCGCGGTCCCGGAACGCACCTCGGTGCGCAGCCGCTCGGCCGGCGCACCGGCGCGGTTGACCCAGTAGCCGACGTAGCCGAACCACTGCGCGCCGACCGCGTCCCAGCCGTTGCCGGAGACGAACAGGATCTCGCCCGCCGCCAGACCGAGACTGCGCGGACCGAGCTCGTAGACCGCGGGCGCGGTCTTGTACGAGTGCACCGAATCGGCCGACAGCACGAGGTCGAAGTACTCGCCGATCTGCGCGCCGTGCATGGCGTCCTCGAGCAGACCCGGGTCGCCGTTGCTGAGCACGCCGAGGGTGACATCGGCGCGGCGCAACCGTTCGAGCGCGGCCGGCACGTCGGCAAACGGCGCCAGTTGCGTGTACTCGTGCATCAGCAGACCGACCGCGGCCTTGTCGAGCGGCAGATCGAGCGCGGCGCCGGCCCACAGCAGCGCGTCCTCGGTGAGCTGGGTGAACGGCAGATAGCGGTTGGAAAGCGCGCGCACGCGCGTGTACTCGAGCTGCTTGTCGCGCCAGCGCTGCGACAGCGCGCCACCGTGGCCCGGAAACAGCTCATCGGCGCGCTTGGCCACCGAGTGAACGTCGAGCAGCGTGCCGAAGACATCGAACAGCACCGCGCGCAGCTTGGCCATCGTCGTTCTCCCCCACAGGCGATTGTGAGCCGAAGTATATTTGCCGGAAAGTCACTAATTGACCGAACTGAAGCAAGTCATCTTTGCGATCACGTAGCAGACGAGACCACTGCCCGATGGACCAGTTCAAGCAGATCGCCACCTTCGTCCAGGTCGTGCAGCGCGGCTCGCTGTCGGCCGCCGCCCGCCACGAGGGCATCGCGCCGGCGATGGTGAGCCGCCGCCTCGACGCGCTCGAAGCGCGCCTCGGCGTCAAGCTGCTGCAACGGACCACGCGCCGCCTCACGCTGACTCCGGAAGGCAGCGCCTACGCCGAGAGTTGCCAGCGCATTTTGCGCGACCTCGACGATGCCGACAGCGCCGTGTCCGCGCATGGCGCCGCCGCCAGCGGCCACCTGCGGATCACGGCGCCGGCGGGCTTCGGCCGCAAGTACGTGGCACCGCTAGCGGCGCAGTTCGCGCAGCGCCATCCGAAGGTGTCGGTCGCGCTCGACCTCTCGGACCGGATCAGCGACCTCGTCGCCGAGGGCTTCGACTGCGCGATCCGCTTCGGCGAGGAGGCCGACAACTCGCTCGTGCGACTGCCGCTGGGCCAGAGCCGGCGCCTGGTGGTGGCGGCACCGTCTTACCTGCGGCGCGCCGGCGCACCCGCGCACCCGCGCGAGCTGGCCGCGCACAGTTGTCTGTCGCTCGGCGACGCCACCGCCTCGTCGCAGGCGCGCGGCTGGCTGTTCAGGGTCGACGATCAGGTGCATGCGTTCCGCCCGGGCGGCCCGCTCGAGTGCAACGACGGAGCGGTGCTGCACGAGTGGGCGCTCGCCGGGCTCGGTCTGGCGTGGCGCTCGCTGTGGGAAGTGGGAGACGATCTGGATGCCGGCCGCCTGGTGAGCGTGCTCGACGCCTTCGCCGCCGCACCGACGCGCGTGGTCTGCCTGTTTCCCGCGCGCAAACACCTGCCGCTTCGCGTGCGCCTGTTCGTCGATTTCGTCAAGGAGCGCTTCGCCGCCGAGCCGCTTGCCTGCGTGCTCGACGGCGCCGCTGCAGCAGCACCGGCGGCCCGCGCCGCGCGTCGGCCGCGCAAGGGCTGACGCGCACTGCGCTCGGCCTCGCCGCAGCCTCGCTCATAAAAAAGGGGCCACGAATGCGGCCCCTTGAAACACTCTTTCGTTGTGATGCGAAAGGCGCGTTGCTCTTCTGCCTCCAGCCTCTCGTGTCGTCCTCCAGCGCTCCTGCCCGACCTTTCGCGGCAGTGTAGGAACATCGCCGCCGGCGCTTCAAGCTGCATTGCAGCGACTGCGCCGGGCGTGCGCCCGGCGCCACAAGGGCGCGTCTACTCGGCCGCGCGCTGATCGAAGAACTGCTCGTCCTCGGTCGAACCCTTCAGCGCCGTGGTCGAGGACTGGCCCTGCTGGATGGTCTGCGTGACGGCATCGAAGTAGCCGGTGCCGACTTCGCGCTGGTGCTTGACCGCGGTGAAGCCGCGTTCGGCGGCGGAGAACTCGGCCTCCTGCAGTTCGACGAAGGCGCTCATCTGGCGGCGCGCATAGCCGTGCGCGAGGTTGAACATCGAGTAGTTCAGCGAGTGGAAGCCGGCGAGCGTGATGAACTGGAACTTGTAGCCCATCGCGCCCAGTTCCTTCTGGAACTTGGCGATCGTGGCGTCGTCGAGGTTCTTCTTCCAGTTGAACGAAGGCGAGCAGTTGTACGCCAGCATCTTGCCCGGGAAGTGACGGTGGATCGCCTCGGCGAAGCTGCGTGCGAACGCCAGATCCGGCTTGCCGGTCTCGCACCAGATGAGGTCGGCGAAGGGCGCGTAGGCCAGTCCGCGCGAGACCGCCTGCTCCAGCCCCGGGCGCGTCCGGTAGAAGCCCTCGACCGTGCGCTCGCCGGTGCAAAACGGCTTGTCGTTGGCGTCGACGTCGGAGGTCAGCAGGTCGGCGGCCTCGGCGTCGGTGCGCGCGACCAGCAGCGCCGGCACGCCCATCACGTCGGCCGCCAGTCGCGCGCCGACCAGCTTCTCGACCGCCTCGCGCGTCGGCACCAGCACCTTGCCGCCCATGTGACCGCACTTCTTGACCGAGGCGAGCTGGTCTTCGAAGTGAACGCCGGCGGCACCGGCATCGATCATCGCCTTCATCAGTTCGAAGGCGTTGAGCACGCCGCCGAAGCCGGCCTCGGCGTCGGCGACGATCGGCGCGAAGTAGTCGATGTAGGTCGGGTCCGACGGATCCTTGCCCTCGGACCACTGGATCTGGTCGCAGCGCTGGAACGCGTTGTTGATCCGCCGCACCACCTGCGGCACCGAGTTCACCGGGTACAGCGACTGGTCCGGGTACATCTCGCCGGCGATGTTGGCGTCGCCGGCCACCTGCCAGCCGGACAGGTAGATCGCCTTCAGCCCGGCCTTGACCTGCTGCATCGCCTGGTTGCCGGTCAGCGCACCGAGCGCGTTGACGAAGGGCTCCTCGTGCAGCAGCTTCCACAGCCTCTCGGCGCCGCGCTTGGCAAGCGTGTGCTCGATCGGCAGCGAGCCGCGCAGGCGCACCACGTCGTCGGCGCTGTAGCCGCGTTTGATGCCCTTCCAGCGCGGGCTCTCGCTCCACTCCTTCTGCAGACGCTGCGCTTCGAGCTTGCGTGCGCTCATGTGTGATCACTCCGGTCCAAGGGTTCGCAGGTTGAACAGTCAGGCGGCGCGCGCCGACGGCACGCACAGCATGGCTCGCATCGTAAGAATGGAGCAGCGGCGCAACAACTCTTTTGTCTTATAGAAGAGCAATGTCGAGTTGGTGCGTTTTCAAGCACTTAGGACGTCTTTACCGCGATACGAAACGAAGATTAGGAAAATGAAAGCACGGCTTGTGCCGCGCGTCAGCCAGATTTCACCATCCGGAACAGAATCCGCGGTTGCGAAAAATGTTGCCTCCGCGCTCGCTGGCCGCGGCCGCCCCGTTCGTGCCGGCGATCGGCGTTGGCCGCGCTCACCGCCCCCGATCGGTCGCGAGGCGAACCGGATTGGCGCTGGTCCGGGCGCCGACGCGCAGCGCCACCGCCAGCGCCACGATCTGCAGCAACGCGACCGCAGCCAGCGCCAAAGTGAAGCGGCCGCGATCGAGCAGCGGTCCGAAGATCAACGGTGACAGCGCCAGACCGAGATCGAGTCCCGAGTAGACGAAGCCGTAGACGCGGCCGAACGCGGCCTTGCCGAACTGCGCCGTCGCCGCCTTGCGCACCAGCAGGTCGCGGCTCGGCCCGGCCACGCCGGCGCCAAATCCCATCGCCACCATCACCGGCAGGACCAGCCAGGACGCGATCGAACCGGTGGCCAGCAGCAACGCCATCAGCGCCGCGCCGGCCAGTGCCCAGGCAATCACGCGTTCGCTGTGGTCGCCCCGGGCAGCGATGAAACCGCCGGCGACCATGCCGGCGGCGCCGCCGAGCAGGAAGGCGGTGAGCCCGGCCGTGGCCAGCGCCAGCGGCAGGCCGTAGACCGCGCCGAGGATCGACGGCGCGAAGCTCTGCAGGATGCCGAAGGCGCTGGTCACGAGGAAGAAGAACGCAAAGCACCACCACACGGTTGCCGAGCGCAGGAAGGCAAGCCGGTCCGGGGTCGCAGCACGCGCGCCGCCAGGCTCGACCGCAACCACCTGTGTGGCCGGCTCGCTGTCGCGCAGAGATTCGCGCCGCAGCAGCAGCAAGGCGAGCACGCCGGCGCCGACCGCCGCCGCGGCCAGCGCCGCGATGCGCCAGTGCGCGAGCGCCGCCAGCGACGCCATGAACACCGGCGCCAGAGCCCAGCCCAGGTTGCCCGCGACTCCGTGCACCGAGAACGCATGGCCGAGGCGGATCGCGCTCACGCGCCGGTTCAGCAGGGTGAAGTCGGCCGGATGAAAGATGCTGTTGCCCAGGCCGGCCACCGCCGCCGCCGCAATCAGCGCGGCGTAAGAGTTGGCCGCCGCCAGCACCAGCGCCGATGCCGCGAGCGTCGCCACGCCGGCGAACAGCACCGGCCGCGCGCCGACGCGGTCGACGACGAAGCCGGCGAGCGCCTGGCCGACGCCGCTGACGACGAAGAACACCGTCACCAGCAAGCCGGCCTCGGTGAAGGACAGGCCGAACTGCGGCATCAGCCACGGAAACAGCGGCGGCAGCAGCAGGTGGAAGAAGTGCGAGGTGCCGTGCGCCAGACCGACCAGGGCGATGACCTCGCCGTCGCGGCCGCGCCTCTGCGGCGCTGGCGATGCGCTGTGGGCGACGGCGGTCGCTGACATGCGAGCCACTGTAGCAAAGCGCCCGGCGCCGGTCGGCGCAGGCGCGGTCCGTCGGCGGCGGCGCGCTCAACCGCGGGCCGAGGCGGCGGGCGCACGAGCGGCGCGCGAGAGTTGTGCTTCGCCGGTGGGATAATTACCGATTCCTCCCGACCGGAGCGCCCTCATGCGCCGCAACCGCTTCATCTCGCGCGCCCGCCACTCGGCCGACGCCGACACGCTTGCCAAACTGGCCCGCCGCCTGTCGGAGTCGGCGAGCCGCATCGAGGACCGTCTGTGGGAGCGGCGCCTGGTCGAACTGGTCAACGATCGGCTCGCGCGCGGCTTCGACCACGACATCGACGCCGCCCTGGACGAGCTGATCAAGTCCAGCCCGCGCGCCTACGACGACCTCGCCGATCTGGCCGAGTCCTGCGCCGAGAGCGTGACGATCGACGTCGGCGGCAAGCCGCACGATGCGCTGCTGCTGGCCGTGCCGCTGCTCGCCTGGTCGCGCTACAAGCTGCCGGCGGCAAGCCTGGCGCCGGCGCTGGTCGACAGCCTGGCGGCGCACGTCGCCGGCCACCTTGCGGCCGGCGGCGCGCGCGTGGTGGTCGCCGACTACGTCTACTCGATCGATCAGTTGCCCGAGTCCTTCGGCGAGGTCTACGACGTCGCGCAGCGGCTGTTCGCGGCGGCGGCGCGCGGCACGCGCCTGAAGATCGATCCGAAGTCGCTGCGCGAGCCGATGTCGATGCTCGCCGACACCCGCTACCTGCTGGCGGCGATCGTCGCGCCGCAGGGGCAGGCGCTGTTTCACTGGCAGGAGACCGGAGTCGACCCGGACGCCAAGGGCGCAGCGCTCGCGGCCTTCCGCGAGCAGGCGGCCAGTGCGCTGCAGCCGCTGATGACCGGGTGCCGCTACAAACTGCTGGCGCCGAGCGCCTTTCACGCCGCGCTGCGCCAGGCCGACCGCGAACTGCGCGAGTTCTCGCTCGAGGCGGCGGTGTCGTATCTGAAGCTCGCCTACGACCTGGCGCCCGAGGCGCTGCAGGCGACCGTGGCCGCCTTCGAGGACAAGCGCAGCGGCGAAGAGTACGAACTGCGCGTCGCCATCGGCGCCGCCGGCGACGACGACGCCGTGATCGAGGGCGTGGTCTGGCCGCTGCTCGGCGACGACGAGGACCAGGCGCTGGAGGAGATCGACGGCGCCCTGCGCCGGCTCGGCATCGCGCGCGTCACCGCGCACACGCAGCGCTTTCCGATGGAGTACTGCGACGACTGCGGCGCGCCGATGTTCCCGAACCCGGCCGGCCACGCCGTGCACACCGAGCCGCCGGAGCAGCGCGAGGAGCACTCGGCCGCACCGCTGCACTGAGCGGCGCGTCGCTAGTGCATCAGCGAGCGCTCGCGGCCGAGGCCCTGGCGGTCGAGAAACAGGCGCAGGAAATCGTCGGCCGGCAGCGGTCGCGCGAACAGGTAGCCCTGGGCCGAGTCGCAGCCGAGGTGCTGCATCCAGGTCTGCTGCGGCTGCGTCTCGATGCCCTCGGCGGTGATCGAGATGCCGAGCGAGCGCGCCATCTCGATCACCGCCTTGACGATCGTCAGCGTGCGCGCATCGCGCATGCACTCGAGGGTGAAGCTGCGATCGATCTTCAGGCGGCTGATCGGCAGGTCGCGCAGGTGCGACAGGCTGGAGTAGCCGACGCCGAAGTCATCGAGCGCAATGCGCACGCCGGCGTTGCGCAGGCGCACCAGGTTCTCGCGCGCCACGCTCGACAGATCGAGCAGGCCGGTTTCGGTGATCTCGATCTCGATGTCCTCGCAGCGCACCTCGTGCTCGGCCAGGACCTCGAGCAGGCTCTCGACGCACTCTGACTGGCGCAATTGCACGCTGGAGAAGTTGATGTCGATCGGCGGCATGTCCATGCCGAGCCCGCGCCAGACCTTGCGCGTGCGGCAGACCTCGCGCAGCACCCAGTTGCCCAGACCGATGATCAGCCCGCTCTCCTCGGCGATCGGGATGAACTCGGCCGGCGGGATCTCGCCCAGTTCCGCATCCTTCCAGCGCAGCAAGGCCTCGGCGCCGATCACGCGCCCGTCGGCAAGCGCGACCAGCGGCTGGTAGACGAGCCGGAAGTCGCGCGCTTCGAGCGCCAGACGCAGGCGCTGCTCGAGCCGCATGCGCAGTTCGACCCGGCGCGCCACCGCCTGGGTGTAGAAGGCATAGGTCTTGCGGCCGGCGCCCTTGGCCTGGTACATCGCCGCGTCGGCGGCGCTGAGCAATGCGTCGAGGTCGGCGCCGTCGCTCGGGTAGAACGCGATGCCGATCGAAGGCGTGACGCGCACCTCCATGCCGAGCACGCGCTGCGGCTCGGAGATGGTCTTGATCAGCGCCTGCGCCACCTCGACCGCGAGCTCAGGCCGCGCCGCGTCGGCCAGCAGTACCACCAGTTCGTCGCCGCCGCGCCGGCCGAGCAGGTTGGGGGCGCCGACCACCGCGCGCATGCGCTCGGCCACCAGCGCCAGCACGCGGTCGCCGACGCGGTGACCGTAGCTGTTGTTGAGCAGGCGGAAGTCGTCGAGATCGATGAACAGCAGCGCACACTGCCGGTCCTCGGCGAGCGCCGCGCTCAGGCAGCGGCCGGCGAGTTCGTCGAAGCCCTGCCGATTGGGCAGTTGCGTCAGGGGATCGATCCGCGCCAGCCGCTCGATGTGCTCCTGCACGCGCATCTGCTCGGTGATGTTCTTGGCCACACCGCGATAGCCGGCAAAGACACCGTCGCGGTCGCCTATCGGGTCGGCGCTGACCAGCGTGTAGCGGACTCCGGCGCCTGCGGCCGCCGGCCGGCGCAACAGCAGATCGCGCAGCGGCGCATGCGCTGCCAGCAACGCACGCACCTCGTCCCAGTGGTCCGGGCGCACCGGTTCGAGTCCCAACTCCCACAGCGGCCGCCCCACGGTCACCGCCGGGTCGACGCTGGCGGCCGCGCCGCCGGCCTGGATGCTGGTCAGGCGCAGGTCCGCGTCCATCTCCCAGTACCAGTCTGACGACAGCGCCGTCAGCGCCCGGAACCGGGCTTCGCTCTCGCTCACGCGCGCCAACAACCCCTCGCGTTCGCTCACGTCCCAGGCCAGCCCCTGGTAGCCGCAGAAGCGCTCGCGCTCGAAGCGCGGCTGGCCCGAGACCTCGAAGTGGGCGACGCTGCCGTCGGCGCGCGCCACCGTCAGGCGCGAGCGGCGAAACGGCTGCCGTGCGGCGATCGCGCCCTCGATCGCCGGCGCATCGAAGCGAAAGCGGCGGTGCCTGAGCAGGTAGGAGACCGGACGGCCGCGCAGCCGGCTGCCGAGCGCGGCGCCAATGCGGCCCGGCCCGCGCACCTCGCTGAACGCCAGGTCGGCGTCGGTCTCCCAGTACCAGTCGGTGGCCAGCTCACTGAGCGCGCGCAGCCGCTCGCGCGAGCGGCGCAGCGCCAGGATGGTCGACTCGTGCCCGGTGATGTCGCGCCCGACTCCGTAGTAGCCGGCGAAGGCGCCGTCGTGCGCGAACAGCGGCCGGCCGCTGACCGACACCCAGATCGGTTCGCCGGCGCCGCTCAGGCAGCGGTAGCGCAGGCGCATGAAAGGCTCGTGCGCGGCCAGCGCCGCCTGGTAGGCGGCAAGCTCGCCCGCATCGCACTCGAAGCCCGGCAGTTCCTCGCGCCGCTTGCCGATCACGGTAGCCGGGTCGAACTTGCAGATCGCCTGCATCGATTCGGAGAACTCGACGAAGCGGCCGTCGGCATCGGTGCGCCAGAACCAGTCGCCGGTGAGCTCGGCCAGATCGTCGATCGCGCGCCGGCGCTGGCGCAACTCGCGGTCGATGACGCGCTGCTCGGCCACTTCCTGGCGCAGACTGACGATGCCGCCGTCGGCGGTGCGCGCGTCGGTCATCAGCAGCCAGCCGCGATCGTGACGGCGCACCGCTTCGCTGAACGCCTGGCCGTGGCGGCGCTGCCTGCCCTGGGCGATGAACTCCTCAAGCGTGCGCCCGGCGACCACTTCGGCGCTCGCCAGCGGGTAGTAGGCGCGCATCAGGTCGTCGTAGGCGGCGCCCGGCACCAGCCGGTCGCCGATCTGCGGATAGAGCGCGCGGAAGGCCAAGTTGCAGCGAAGCAGGCGGTCTTCGGTGTCGAACAGCGCCACGCCGATGCCCAGCTGCTCGAAGCGATCGTCGAGACTCGGTTGCGTTGGTCCTGCGCGGCGCACCTGGTGACGGACCAGCGTCAGGAGCACGAGCAGCGCCAGCAGCGCCGCCAGTGTCGCCAGCGCCAGGGCCGAGCGACCGCCGCCGCCGTTGCTGGCGCCGAGCAGACCGAGGGCGGCGACCAGGTCGAACGCGAGCAGGCCGGCAATGACGCCGCCGGCGGCAAGCGCCGCAGCGCTGAGTCGGTCGACGTTGCGCCAGGCGCGCGACGAGTCAGGCACGTTGCGGTGTCCAGTCAGCACGAATCAGCCGCCGCCAGTATCGCCGAGGATGAACCGTCTGCGGCGCCCGCTACGCGCCGTCCGATCGGCGGACCCCGCCGGCCGGCGGCGGGCGCCGGCGCAGCGGCTCAAACGTCGACCTCGACTTCGTTGCCGTGCTCTTCCAGCCAGGCGCGGCGTGCCTGCGTCTCGGCGCGGCCCATGAGCATCGTCAGCGTCGCGCGCGTTTGTTCGGCGGCGACCTCGCCTTGCGTGATCGGCAGCAGCCGGCGCGTGTCCGGATTGAGCGTCGTCTCCCAGAGCTGCTCGGCGCTCATCTCGCCCAGGCCCTTGAAGCGGGCGATGCTCGCCGAGCCCTGGCGCACGCCCTCGTCGGCAAGCCGCTCCAGCGTCGCCTCGAGCTCGGCTTCGTCCAGGCAGTAGACGCGGCGCGCCGGGCGGCGGCCGGCGGCCGGCACGTCGATGCGGAACAGCGGCGGCCGCGCGACGTAGACGTGGCCGGCTGCGATCAGCGCCGGGAAGTGACGGAAAAAAAGCGTCAGCAGCAGCACCTGAATGTGCGCGCCGTCGACATCGGCATCGGCCAGGATGCAGACCTTGCCGTAGCGCAGGCCCGATAGGTCGGGGCTGTCGCCGGGGCCGTGCGGATCGACGCCGATCGCCACCGCGATGTCGTGCACCTCGGCGTTGGCAAAGAGCCGGTCGCGCTCGACCTCCCAGGTGTTGAGCACCTTGCCGCGCAGCGGCAGCACCGCCTGGAAGGTCTTGTCGCGACCCATTTTGGCGCTGCCGCCGGCCGAGTCGCCCTCGACCAGGAACAGCTCGTTGCGCGCCAGCTCGGTGCTCTCGCAGTCGGTCAGCTTGCCCGGCAGCACCGCCACCGCCGAGCCCTTCTTCTTCTCCACCTTCTGCGCCGCGCGCACGCGCGCCTGCGCCTGCCGGATCGCCAGTTCGGCCAGCGCGCGGCCGTGCTGCGGATGCTGGCTGAGCCAGATCTCCAGCCGCGGGCGCACGAAGTTCGCCACCAGGCGCAGCGCGTCGCGGCTGTTGAGCCGCTCCTTGACCTGACCCTGGAACTGCGGGTCGAGCACCTTGGCCGAGAGGACGAAGCTGGCGCGCGCGTACACGTCCTCGGGCAGCAGGCGCACGCCCTTGGGCAGCAGCGCGTGCGCATCGACGAAGGCGCGCACGGCGTTGAACATGCCCTCGCGCAGCCCGGCCTCGTGCATGCCGCCGGCCGGCGTCGGGATCAGGTTGACGTAGCTCTCGCGCACCACCGGGCCGTCCTCGGTCCAGGCCAGCACCCAGTGCGCGCCCTCGCCCTCGGCGAAGTTCTCGTCGTCGGCGGCGGCATAGCCTTCGGCCTCGACCGGCGGCAGCAGCGGTGCCTCGCCCAGGGAGCCGAGCAGGTACTGCTGCAGGCCGCCGTCGTAGCGCCAGCGCAGCGCCCGCGCCGGCTTCTCGATCGTCAGCGTCACTTCGGTGCCGGGCAGCAGCACCGCCTTCGAACGCAGCAGCCGCTCCAGTTCATCAGCGGGAATCGCCGCGCCGTCGAAGTAGCGCGGATTCGGCCAGACACGCACGCGCGTGCCGCTCGCTTTCGCCTCGCCTTTGGCGCTGCGGCTGGCAAGCGGCTCGCGCACCTCGCCGTCGGCAAAGGCGATCGTGTTCACCTTGCCGTCGCGCCAGACGGTCACTTCCAGGCGCTGCGACAGCGCGTTGGTGACCGAGACGCCGACGCCGTGCAGTCCGCCCGAGAACGAGTAGGCGCCGCCGCCGCGCTTGTCAAACTTGCCGCCGGCGTGCAACCGCGTGAACACGATCTCGACCACCGGCGCCTTCTCTTCCGGATGCAGTCCGACCGGGATGCCGCGCCCGTCGTCCTCGACGCTGGCACTGCCGTCGGCGTGCAGCGTGACGTCGATGCGCGTGCCGAAGCCGCCGAGGATCTCGTCGCCGGCGTTGTCGATCACCTCCTGCACGATGTGCAGCGGCGAGTCGGTGCGCGTGTACATGCCCGGCCGCTGCTTGACCGGCTCGAGCCCCTTGAGCACGCGGATCGAGTCTTCGCCGTAAGCGGCGGACGGGCGTTGCGAGCGGGACGATGGCATTCGAGACGTTCTGACGTTTTGGCGCTGTATCGCCGGGCAAGACGGGGCACGGCGCCGGTGCGAATCGGGGCGCGGATTTTATCCACAGCGACTGTGGATAAGCGCGCCGCCAGATCGCGCAAACCCAGACGCCGCAAGGCTCGCGCTGGAGTGCCTGCGGGCGCGGCAGCCACCGTTGCCACCGCCTGCCGGCACGCGGCTCAGCGGCTGCCGGGGGCGCGGCCTGCGCAAATGGGCGCACTGCGCGCTGGTCCCGCCGGCAGGAATCGAACCTGCATCTGAGTCTTAGGAGGACCCCGTTCTATCCATTGAACTACGGCGAGCGGTCGGGCGTGCGCCGGCGAAGCGTGCGTGCCCGGCAGGCGCGGCCGAGTATACGAGGCACCTCGATCGCCTCCGCGGTCGAGCTTGCACGGTGCCGGCGTGCGCGACACACTGCACGTCGCTGCGGCCAGCCTGCGCACGCCGAGGACCGACGTGTCAGAAGCGAACCCGACCCACGAAGCCTCGTCCGCCCCGACGCGCCGCCTGGCGGCGGTGATGCTGGCCGACGTCGCCGGCTACAGCCGCATGATGGAGCGCGACGAAGCCGGCACGCACCTGCGGCTGCGCGAAGTGCGCGGCGCGGTCACCGACCCGGCGATCGCGCGCCACCAGGGGCGCATCGTGCGCAACAAGGGCGACGACATCCTGGTCGAGTTCGCGAGCGCGGTCGAAGCGCTGTCGTGCGCGGTCGAGATCCAGCGCGAACTGGCGGAACGCAATCGCGATCTGGCGCCCGATTCGCGCATCGAGTTTCGCATCGGCATCAACCTCGGCGACATCCTGGTCGACGGCCAGGAGATCGCCGGCGACGGCGTCAACGTCGCCGCACGGCTCGAAGCGCTCGCCGCCCCGGGAGAAGTGGCGATCTCGCAGGCGGTGCGCGAGCAGGTGCGGCAACTCGTGGGCGTGCGCCTGATCGACGCCGGCGAACATCGGGTCAAGAACATCTCGCGGCCGATCCGCGTCTACAAGGTCAGCGCCGATCCGGCCGCCGGCCGACGCGCGCGCGCCCGGCGCATGGCGTTGGCCATGCGGCGTGGCGCCGCCTGGGCCGGCGCGCTGGCGCTGGTTGCCGCTGTCTGGTACGGGCTGCAGCCGGCAACGGTGAGCGAGCCGCCGCGCCAGTCGGCGCTCGTCTTGCCGGCACTGGCGCGCAGCGACGCCGCCGTGCCTGCGGCCGAGCAGTTGACTCAGGACCTGACCACCGCGCTGTCGCAGACGCTCGCCGGCGCGGTCGTCGCGACCGGCACAGCGGCGCAACTGCGCGGCCGCGACGTCGATCCGCGCAGCGCCGGCCAGCGCCTGAACGTGCGCTACGTGGTCGAGGCGACGGTGCTCGCGGTCGAGCCGCGCGTGCGGGTCTCGGCACGCCTGGTGAGCGCCGAGTCGGGGGCGCAGTTGTGGAGCAGCACGATCGAGCATGACGCGGTGCCCGGCGAGGCGATGCCGGTGGAAGTGGTCGGCCGCCTGACCGACACCCTCGCCGCCGAGGTGCGGCGCGCCGAACTGGCGCGGCCGCTGGCACCGGGAGCCGAGCCGGACGCCTACCTGCTCGCCCTGCGCGCAACGCTCACCATGCCGGCCACCGACAGCGACGCCGAACTTCAAGCTGTGCAGCAACTGTACGAACGGGCGCTGGCGCTCGATCCCGCACATGTGCCGGCGCTTGCGGGCCTGGCGCTGACGCTGGCGATCCAGTCCAACCACGCGCAGGACAGCGCTGCCGCAGCACCGCTGCTGGCACGCGCCGACGAGCTGACGTTGCGCGCGATCGGCACCGATGCCAAGAGTGCAGAAGCCTGGCGCGTGCGCGCAACCGTGCTCCAGTTCCAGGGCAACTTGGCCGCCGCGACGGAAGCGATCGAACGCTCGCTGACGCTCAACCCCTACGCCAACGAGTCGCACGCCCAGCGCGGGCTGATCCTGTATGCCTCGGGGCGGGCGGACGAGTCGGTCGGCGCCTTCGACCGCGCGATCCGGCTCAATCCGGCCGGCGATGCGGTCGGCGTCCACCTGTACCACCGCTGCCGTTCGCTGCTGTTCCTCGGCCGCTATGCCGAGGCGATCGACTCGTGCGTGCGCGCCACCGCCTTCACGCCCGAGTGGCTCGACTACATGCTGCTCGCCGCCGCCTACGCGATGAACGGCGACGCGCGGCAGGCGGCGGTGGCGCGCGACGAACTGCTCGCGCGCCGCCCGGGTTTTCGCGTCTCATGGCTGCTGCAAGACGGTGCGCTGATGCACGAACAGACGCGCCGCCAGCGCGACCAGCACCTGGTGGCCGGGCTGCGCCGCGCCGGCGTGCCGGAGTGAGCGCAGCCGCCCGCCAAGAGGCGGCGAGGAAATCGTCGCGAGCGGCCCGAGGTCGCGCCGAGCAGCGGACCCGTACAGAGGGGTACGGAGCGGAGCCGCAGGCGCGAGATCGGGACGCGCAGTAGATTTACTCGCCGCCTCAAACTTTCAGCAGGTGCGCGCGGTAATGGCGCAACTCGCCGATCGACTCGTAGATGTCGGCCAGCGCCTCGTGCCGGCTCTTCTTCTCAAACGCACGCACCACCTCGGGCGCCCAGCGCCGGCCGAGTTCCTTGAGCGTGCTCACGTCCAGGTTGCGGTAGTGGAAGAAGCTCTCGAGCGCCGGCATCCAGCGCGCCATGAAGCGCCGGTCCTGGCAGATCGAGTTGCCGCACATCGGCGACTTGCCGGCCGGCACGTAGCGCGCAAGAAATCCGATCATCTGCGCCTGCACGTCAGCCTCGTCGCTGCGCGCAGCGCGCACGCGCTCGGTCAGTCCCGAGCGCGCGTGGGTCGCCGTGTTCCACGCGTCCATGGCCGCCAGCACCGACTCCGGCTGGTGCACGACCAGCGCCGCGGACTCGGCGATCACCTCGAGCTGAGAGTTCGTGACCACCGCCGCCACTTCGAGCACGCGGTCCGAGTCCGGATTGAGCCCGCTCATTTCCATGTCGATCCAGACCAGGTTGCTGTCGTCGAAGCGGGGGTCGCGGGGGAGGTCGTGCACGAGCGGTCCGAGGGTTGACGCCGATCGGGCGATTCTGGCACGCCGGATATCATTGGCCCGACTGCCGCCGCGCCCGTGCGGCTTCGCGTGCCTCGACCGCCGATGGATTTCGTCTTCACGCTGCTGTTCGTCGCCTTTCTGCTGCTCATGGTCGGGCTGAAGTTCTGGCTCGCCCGGCGCCAGATCAGGCACGTGGCCCGCAATGCCGATCGCGTGCCGCCGCAGTTCGAGGAGCGCGTCACCCTGGCGGCGCACCGGCGCGCCGCCGCCTACACGATCGCCCGTCAGCGCTTCGCCATGCTGCGCACTGCGGCCAGCGCAGCGTTGCTGGTGGCGCTGACGCTGCTCGGCGGTTTGCAGGCGCTTGCCGGCGCGCTCGCGCCACCGCTCGGCAGCGGATTGCTGTTCCAGGTCGGCATCGTCGCCGTGGTGGTGCTGCTGGTGAGCCTGCTCGACCTGCCGTTCGAGTGGTACCGGCAGTTCCGCATCGAGCAGGCCTTCGGCTTCAACCGCATGACGCCGGCACTGTTCCTGACCGACACCGTGAAGTCCTTCCTCCTGGCGGCGGCGCTCGGCCTGCCGATCACGGCCATCGTCCTGTGGCTGATGCAGGCGGCCGGTCCGCTGTGGTGGCTGTACGCGTGGGTCGTCTGGGTGGCGTTCAACGCCCTCGTGCTGCTGCTGTATCCGACCGTGATCGCACCGCTGTTCAACAAGTTCGAGCCGCTGCGCGATGCGGCGCTGCGCGCCCGCATCCAGGCCCTGCTCGATCGCACCGGGTTTTCCAGCCGCGGCGTGTTCGTGATGGACGGCTCGCGCCGCTCGGCCCACGGCAATGCCTACTTCACCGGGCTCGGCCGCGCCAAGCGGATCGTGTTCTTCGACACGCTGATCGAGCGGCTGCTGCCGGCCGAGATCGAGGCGGTGCTGGCGCACGAACTCGGGCACTTCAAGCTGCGCCACGTCGCCAAGCGGCTCGCCTTCTCGTTCCTGGCAAGCCTCGGCTTCCTGGCGCTGCTCGGCTGGCTGATCGAGCAGCCGTGGTTCTACCTCGGCCTCGGCGTGCAGCCGCTGCTGGAGACCGGCGCCCGCAACGACGGCCTGGCGCTGGTGCTGTTCGTGCTCGTGCTGCCGGTGTTCACCTTCGTGCTGGCGCCGCTCGGCAGCCTGCTGTCGCGCCGGCACGAGTACCAGGCCGACGACTTCGCCGCCCACCACGCGCGTGCCGAGGATCTGGCGAGCGCACTGGTCAAGCTCTACCAGGACAACGCCGCCACACTGACGCCCGATCCGCTGCACTCGGCCTTCTACGACTCGCACCCGCCGGCGGCGCTGCGCATCGGCCGCCTGCTGCAGCCGCGCGCGCCGGCGGCGGCACTGAATCCGACCTGAAGACTGCGACTGCAATGCCGAGCCTGGCCGAACTGCTGCAGGGGCACTGCCGCCACCGTGAAGGCGAACCGCTGGCCGAGGCGCAGATCGCCGAGCAGCTTCGCCTGCTGCCCGACTGGCGCCACGAGGCGGGCGCGCTGGTGCGCGAGTACCGCTTCGGCAACTACTACGAGACGCTCGCCTTCGTCAATGCGCTGGCGTACGTCGTGCACCGCGAGGACCACCACCCGGATCTCCTGGTCTCCTACGCGCGCTGCGAGGTGCGCTTCAACACGCACTCGGTCGGCGGCGTCTCGGAGAACGACTTCATCTGCGCCGCCAAGGCCGATGCCCTGTTCGCGCAGCGCCATGGCGCGACCTGCGCTTGAAGTCTGACGGCGGCGCCCGCGGCCCGCGCCGGGTGTCCGTGCCGGCCGCCGCGCCGCGCATCCCCGGCGCGGCCGAGGGCAGCGATGAGCCTGCACCCGGCCGAGATCGCGCGCTGCGCGCGCGCGTGATCGCCACCTTCGGCCGCCACTGCCTGGTCCGCAGCGAGGAGCAGGCCGACGCGCCGCTGCTGACCGCGACCCGACGCGGCAAACGCAGCGATGTCGTGGTCGGCGACCTCGTGCGCTGCGCCGCCAGCGGTGATCAGGCGACGATCGAATCGATCGATGCGCGCCGCAACCTGCTGTTTCGCGCCGACGCCCATCGCGTCAAGGAGCTCGCCGCCAACATCGATCGGGTGGCGATCGTTTTCGCGCCGCAGCCGCCGTTCAATCCGCACTTCGTCTGGCGCGCGCTGGTGGCGGCGCGCGCCGCCGGCATCGCGTCTCTCGCGGTGCTCAACAAGACCGACGTCGCCGCCGGCATCGACGCCGCGCGCGCGGCACTGGCGCAGCTGGAGCGGCTCGGGGTGGAGACCCTGGCGCTGTCGGCGCGCGCCGCGCCGGACGAGGCGCGTGAACGGCTGCGGGCCGCGATGGGCGGGTGCGTGACCTTGCTCGTGGGCCAATCGGGGATGGGCAAGAGCACGCTGCTCAACCTGCTGGTCGATGCGCAGGCGCGCACCCAGGAGTACTCGCGCCGCCTGAACGTCGGCAAGCACACGACCACCGCATCGCGCTGGTTCGACCTCGCCGGCGGCGGCGCCCTGATCGACACCCCCGGCTTCACCGCCTTCGGCCTGGCGCACCTGTCGCTGGCGCAGCGGGCGGCGGCGCTGCCGGACTTCGAGCCCTTTCTCGGTCACTGCCGCTTCGCCGACTGCCGTCACCTGAGCGAGCCCGGCTGCGTGGTGCGCGCGGCTGTGGCAGGCGACGAAATCAGCGCCGCGCGCTACGCTTTCTACGTCGAACTGGCAGCCGAGACCGCGCGCTGAGCAAGACTGCAACGATGAAACTGCTGCTGCACTGCGAGCACCCGCTGCAGGCCGAGCACTACGCCAACGTGCTGCGCGCCGCCGGCATCGGCTGCACGGTGCGCAACACCACGCTCGCCGGCGCGATCGGCGACATTCCGTTTCCCGAGTGCGCGCCGCAGATCTGGATCGACCATGCGCTGGACGAAGCGCGCGCGCGCGAATTGCTCGCCAGCGTGCAGCGCCCGCTCGATGCGCCGCCCTGGGTCTGCGCCCGCTGCGGCGAATCGCTCGAGGCCCAGTTCGGCGCCTGCTGGCGCTGCGCGACGCCGCGTCCGGCGTGACTGTGCGGCGCACCGGCCTCAGGTGAACCAGCCGGCGAGCGACAACAACAGCAGCAGGACGAGCCAGAGCACGAGCGCGCGCCACACCAGGCCGATGCCCGAGTGCAGGCCGCGCGCATCGGCATCGGCGAGCCCCGCGCCTTCTTCGCCTGGTTCGTCGAACACCTGCGCCGCCTCGGTCGTCGCCAGCACGCGCACGCCGAGCGCGCCGCTGGCAGCGGCCAGCAGCAGCGTTTGATCGTCGACCGGCAGGCCCTGGACGGCGAGCGAGCGCCGCACGGCCTGGCGCCAGCCGTAGATCGCGCCCTCGAAGTCGCCGACGACGGCAAAGCCGATCGCCGTCAGGCGCACCGGCAGCCAGTCAAGCACCGAAAACGCCTGCTGCGCGAACGCGCCGAAGCGGTCGGCGCTCACGCCCGCCGCCGGCGGCCGGTTCCAGCGGCGCGCCAGGACCTCGGCGCCGCGATACAGGATCGGCCCTGCCGGTCCCGGCAGCAGCACGAACCAGAAGAACACGCCGAACACGCGCCGGTGCGACAGCAGCAAGCCGCGCTCCATCGTCTGGCGAACGACTTCGTCGATCGACAGATCGGCGGCGTCGAAGGCCGGATCCTCGTGCCGGCGCCACTGCGCCAGCGCGCGCCGCGCGCCGTCGAGGTCGCCGCCGTCGAGCGCGATCCGGATCTCGGTGATCGGATGGCTGAACTGGCGAAAGCCGATGGTCGCGTACAGCGCCGCGACGTTGACCGCCAGGGCGAGCCAGGCCGACACTTGCCAGGCGAGCGCGTAGATCGCCAGCGCCGCCAGCGTCGCGCCGCCGACCAGCGCCAGCCAGGCGTAGGCGCCGTGGCGCGGTTGGCCGGCGTTCATGCCGCGTTCGGCGGCGTCGGCCACGGATTCGACGGCGGCACCGAGCGTCGAGCGCGCCGGCAGGGGACGGACCTGCTCGAGCAGCAGCGTGATCAGCAGGGCGATGAAACTCATCGGGCGCGGGTCTCGCAGTGATCGGCGCGACCTCGGGCCGCTCGCGACAACTTCCTCACAGCCTTTCAGGCGTCGTGACGGATGCAGATCTTGCCGAAGTGCGCGCCGCTCTTCAGATGAGAAAGCGCCTCGGGCAACTGCGCGAAGGCGAACACGCGGTCGATCACCGGCCGCAACCGATGTTGGGCGACGGCGCGCAGCATCGCCTCCAAGCCGTCGCGGTGGCCGACGGTGATGCCCTGCAACCGTACCTGGCGCGTGACCACCAGGCCGAGCGGAGCGGCCAGCGCCGAGCCGGAGAGCACGCCGATCAGCGAGATCGTGCCGCCGGGGCGGATCGCGCGCAGCGACTGCGGCAGCGTCTTCTCGCCGCCGAGTTCGACGATCTGATCGAAGCCGCGGCCGCCGGTCAGCTCCTTCGCCGGTCGCGACCACTCGGGCGTGGTCGTGTAGTTGATGCCGGCATCGGCGCCGAGTTGCCTGGCGCGCGCGAGCTTGTCGTCGCTGGAGGAAATCACAGTCACGTGCGCGCCGACGAGCTTGGCGAACTGCAGCGCGAACAGCGCCACGCCGCCGGTGCCCTGCACGAGCACGCGCGCGCCGGGGCGCAGGCCCTCGCCGGTGACGAGCGCGCTCCAGGCGGTGAGCGCGGCGCATGGCAGGGTCGCTGCCTCGTCGTCGCTCAGGTGCGCCGGCACCTTGACCACGCCCTGCTCGGACAGGCACATGTAGTCGGCCATCGCGCCGTCGATCGGTCCGCCGAGCGTTCGCGTCATGCGCTCGAGATCGGGCTCGCCGGCGATCCAGCCCTGATGGAAGCACGGACAGACGCGGTCGCCGACCTGCACCCGCGTCACGCCTGCACCCACCTCGACCACTTGGCCGACACCGTCGGAGACCGGGATCAACGGCAACGTGCCGGTGAACGCGCCGTAGCCGCGGATCGGTACGACGAGGTCGCGATAGTTGAGCGACGCCGCCCTCATCTTCAGCAGCACCTGCCCCGGCCCGGGCTTCGGCTGCGGGCGCGTGGCCAACCGCAGATGCTCGAAGCCCCAGTCGTCCTGGATCTGGAACACGCGCATGGCGTCTACTGCGGCGGCGCCGGGATCGACCGCACCGACAGCACGCCGTCGATCGCGGCGACGGCGTCGATCACGCTCTGCTCGACCGGGCTGTCGACGTCGACCAGCGTGTAGGCCATCTCGCCGCGGCTCTTGTTGATCATGTTGTGGATGTTCAAGCCCGCCTTGGCCATCGCGGTCGAGATCTGGCCAAGCATGTTCGGCACGTTGGCGTTGGCCACGCCGACGCGCCAGGGCGACTCGCGCGTCATCTCGACGTTCGGGAAGTTCACCGCGTTGACGACATTGCCGTTCTCCAGGAACTCGCGCACCTGATCGACCACCATCACCGCGCAGTTCTCCTCCGCCTCGGCGGTCGAGGCGCCCAGATGCGGCAGGGCGATCGCGTTGGGCACGTTGGCCAGCCGCGGCGACGGGAAGTCGCACAGATAGGCCTTGAGACGGCCCGCGCGCAGCGCCTGCGCGACCGCCTCCTCGTCGACGATCTCATCGCGGGCGAAGTTCAGCAGCGCCGCGCCCGGCTTCATCGCCGCCAGCCGCTGGGCGTCGATCAGGTGGCGGGTGGCGGCGGCAAGCGGCACGTGCAGGGTGACGAAATCCGCGTGCTTGAGCAGCTCCTCGATCGAGTTCGCCTTGCGCACGCCCGAGTGCAGCCGCCAGGCGGCGTCGACCGTGATCTGCGGATCGAAGCCGACCACCTTCATGCCGAGCTTGAGCGCGGTCTCGGCGACCAGTCCGCCGATCGCCCCCAGACCGACCACGCCGAGCGTGCGCTGCGGCAGCTCGATGCCGGCGTACTGCTTCTTGCCTTCCTCGACCCGCGCCTCGAAGTCCTGCGCCTGCGGCGCCAGTTCGGCGACGAAGCGCAGCGCCGGCACCAGGTTGCGCGCGCCGATCAGCAGCGCCGCGAGCACCAGCTCCTTGACCGCATTGGCGTTCGCCCCCGGCGCGTTGAACACCGGAACGCCGCGGCGCGACATCTCGGCCACCGGGATGTTGTTGGTGCCGGCGCCGGCGCGGCCGATCGCCTTGACGCTGGCGGCGATCGGCAGCGCGTGCAGATCGGCCGAACGCAGCAGGATCGCGTCCGGATGCTCGGCATGCTTGGACACCGAGTAGCGGTCGTGCGGCAGTCGCGCCAGCCCGTGCGCGGAGATGTTGTTCAGCGTCAGGATCCTGTACTTGACCATGCTCGACTCCGCCCTGCCCTTGCGACAGAAGCGCCGTGAAGAGAAGGTTCAGCCGGCGCGGCGCTCGAACTCGCGCAGGTACTCGACCAGCGCCTGCACGCCCTCGATCGGCATCGCGTTGTAGATCGAGGCGCGCATGCCGCCGACAGAACGATGGCCCTTCAACTGCAACAGCCCGCGCGCCTGCGCGCCTTTCAGGAACTCGCTGTCGAGCTTGTCGTCGCGCAGCTTGAACGGCACGTTCATGCGCGAGCGGTCCTCCTTGCGCACCGGGTTGAGGTAGAAGCCGGTCGAGTCCAGGTGGTCGTACAGCAGCTTCGCCTTGGCGATGTTCTTCTGCTCTATCGCCGGCAGCCCGCCCTGCGCCAGCAGCC
>JBBIST010000013.1:0-47965 GCA_037441125.1 Burkholderiales bacterium | reverse complement strand
TACGAAGGCATCCCGCACCTGCTGGCGCCGGTGGTGACCGACATGCGCGAGGCCGGGCACGCGTTGAACTGGTGCGTGCACGAGATGGACCGCCGCTACAAGCTGATGAGCAAGCTCGGCGTGCGCTCGCTCGCCGGCTTCAACCAGAAGATCGCCGAGGCGCAGGCCAAGGGCGAGAAGGTGCCCAACCCGTTCACGCTGACGCCCGAGGCGCCGGAGCCGCTGGCGCCGCTGCCGCTGATCGTGGTCGTGATCGACGAGCTCGCCGACCTGATGATGGTCACCGGCAAGAAAGTCGAAGAGCTGATCGCGCGCATCGCGCAGAAGGCGCGCGCCGCCGGCATCCACCTGATCCTCGCCACCCAGCGGCCGAGCGTCGATGTCATCACCGGACTGATCAAGGCCAACATCCCGGCGCGCATCAGCTTCCAGGTCTCCAGCCGCGTCGATTCGCGCACGATTCTCGACCAGCAGGGCGCCGAGGCGCTGCTCGGGCAGGGCGACATGCTGTATCTGGCGGCAGGCACCGGCCTGCCGGTGCGCGTGCATGGCGCCTTCGTCTCCGACCAGGAGGTGCATCGCGTGGTCGAGGATCTCAAGCGCCGCGGCGCGCCGCAGTACGTCGAGGGCATCCTCGATGCGCCGGAGGCCGCACTCGAAGCCGAAGCCGCCGCCGGCACGGCCGGCGGCGAGGCCGATCCGCTGTACGACCAGGCGGTCGAGATCGTGCTCAAGAGCCGGCGCGCGTCGATTTCGCTCGTCCAGCGGCACCTGCGCATCGGCTACAACCGCGCCGCCCGCCTGCTCGATGACATGGAGAAAGCGGGCCTGGTGTCGGCGATGCAAAGCAACGGCAACCGCGAGATCATCGTGCCGAGCCGCGAGTCGTGACGCGCGGTGCGGAACACGCCGACCCGCTCGGCAGTCGAAGCGCGGATTGCTCGAACGAGGACCTGTCTTGACCAACCCTCACTTGTGCCGGCGCGGCTTGCTGCAGGCGGCGCTGGCCGGTGCAGCGCTGGGCGCGATCGGCATCGCCCCGGCGCGCGCCGGCACCGCGCAATTGCGCGCCTTTCTCGGCCAGATCCGCACCGCCCGCGGCGAGTTCACGCAACGGGTCGACGGCCGCGGCGGGCGCAGCCAGGTCTCCGGCGGCAGCTTCGTGTTCCAGCGACCGGGGCGCTTTCGCTGGACCTACACGCGGCCCTACGAGCAGGTGATCGTCGCCGACGGCGAGACGCTGTACCTGTACGACAAGGATCTGAACCAGGTGACCGTGAAGAGGCTCGCCGGCGCGATCCCGGCCAGCCCGGCGTCGATCCTGTTCGGCTCCGACCGCTTCGACCAGGACTTCGAGGTGCGCGACGTCGGTGCGCGCGACGGACTCGACTGGATCGTCGCCACGCCGCGCGCCCGTGACGCCGCCTTCGAGAGGATCGAGATCGGTTTTCGCGACGGCTTGCCGGCGGCGATGCTGCTTGCCGACGGCTTCGGCCAGATCTCGCGCCTGACGTTCGCGCGCGTCGAGCGCAACCCGAAGGTCGATCCCGAGACCTTCCGCTTCACGCTGCCGCCCGGCGCCGACGTGGTCGACGGCCGCTGATCGGCCGCGACGCGCTAGCCCGGGCTAGCGCTTGGGCACGACGATCGCCAGCAGTTCGACCTCGAACACGAGCACCGAGTTGGCCGGGATCAGTCCGCCGCCGACCTCGCGATCGCCGTAGGCAAGATGCGCCGGGCAGGTCAGTTTCGCCTTGCCGCCGACGCGCAGCTTCTGCACGCCCTCGGTCCAGCAGGCGATCACGCGCGACAGCGGAAACTCGGCCGGCTGGCCGCGCTTGTGGCTGCTGTCGAACTCGCGGCCGCTGGTGAGCGTGCCGCGGTAGTGCACGCGCACGATGTCGTCTGCGCTCGGGCTCGGTCCCTTGCCTTCGACCAGGATCCGGTAGACGAGACCGCTGGCAGTCGTCACCGCGCCCTTCTCGCGCGCGGCGAGTGCAAGCGGATCGGGTTGCGCGAACGCGGCGGTGCAGACGAACGCAAGCGGCAGCAGGAACCAGCGGACCATCGAAGCTCTCCGGCGAGGGGGCACCCGGGATCGGGCGGGCCGAATGCTAGCCTGTGCGCGCGCATCCCCAGGCTGCGATGAGCGATCTGTTCGCGTTTGAGCCCACCGGCACGCCGCTGGCGCAGCGGCTGCGCCCGCGCACGCTCGACGAGGTGATAGGCCAGCGGCATCTGCTCGGCGAAGGCAAGCCGCTGCGGGTGGCGTTCGAGTCGCGCCGGCCGCACTCGATGATCCTGTGGGGGCCGCCGGGTGTGGGCAAGACGACGCTGGCGCGGCTGATGGCCGATGCCTTCGGTCTCGAGTTCATCGCCATCTCGGCCGTGCTCGGCGGCGTCAAGGACATCCGCGATGCGGTCGAGCGCGCGCAGGCGACCCTGGCGCGCAGCGGGCGGTCGACGGTCGTGTTCGTCGACGAGGTGCACCGCTTCAACAAGGCGCAGCAGGACGCCTTCCTGCCGCACGTGGAATCGGGGCTGTTCGTGTTCGTTGGCGCCACCACCGAGAACCCGTCGTTCGAAGTGATCGGCGCGCTGCTGTCGCGCGCGGTCGTGTACGTGCTCGAGCCGCTCGCCGCCGACGAGTTGAACGAATTGATCGACCGCGCCTGCGCGCGCGCGCTCGACGGCCTGGCGGTGCAGGACGACGCGCGACGGCTGCTGATCGACCTCGCCGACGGCGACGCGCGGCGACTGCTGAACGCGCTCGAGATCGCCGCCGGCATGGCGCGCGACGCGAACCTGGGTTCGATCGACGCCGCCTTCCTGCGCGCGCGGCTGCCGGCGACGCTGCGCCGCTTCGACAAGGGCGGCGAGAACTTCTACGACCAGATCTCAGCGCTGCACAAGAGCGTGCGCGGCTCCGACCCGGACGCGGCGCTGTACTGGATGGTGCGCATGCTCGACGGCGGCGTCGACCCGCGCTACCTGGCGCGGCGCATGGTGAGAATGGCGGTCGAGGACATCGGTCTGGCCGACCCGCGCGCGCTGCACCTCGCGCTCGACGCGGCCGAGACCTACGAACGGCTCGGCTCGCCCGAAGGCGAGCTGGCGCTGGCCGAGGCGGTCGTCTATCTGTCGGTGGCGGCGAAGTCGAACGCGATCTACGTCGCCTACAACGCGGTGCGCTCGTTCGTGAAGGAAGACGGCTCGCGCCCGGTGCCGCTGCATCTGCGCAATGCGCCGACCCGGCTGATGAAGCAGCTCGACTACGGCAAGGGCTATCGCTACGCGCATGACGAGGAGGGCGGCTACGCCGCCGGCGAGACCTACCTTCCAGACGGCGTGCCAAGGCACGCCTGGTACGCGCCGACTGACCGCGGGCTGGAGCAGCGCATCGCCGAGCGTCTGGCGCAGTTGCGCGCGCTCGACCGCAAGCGCGACAACGAGGGCGGCCCGTAGAATCCGCGCCGTCGCTCTTGCACGAATTGCCATGCTCGACATCAACCAACTGCGCAAGGACATCGACGGCGTGGCCGCGCGCCTGCTGACGCGGCCGTACCGGCTCGACATCGCCGCCGTCAGCGCGCTCGAGGCCGAGCGCAAGCAGGTGCAGGTGGCTACCGAAGACCTGCAGGCGCGCCGCAATGCGCTGTCCAGGCAGGTGGGCGTGCTCAAGAGCAAGGGCGAGGATGCCTCGGCGGTGCTGGCCGAGGTCGGTGCGATCCCGGACCGGGTCAAGACCTTGGAGGCGCAGCTAGCGGACATTCAGGCGCGCATGCAGGCGCTGCTGCTCGATGCGCCCAATGTGCCGCACGCGTCGGTGCCGGTGGGCCGATCGGCCGACGACAACCTCGAGGTGCGCCGCTGGGGCGAGCCGAGGCGGTTCGATTTCGCCGTGCGCGACCACGTCGACCTCGGCGCGCCGCTGGGTCTCGACTTCGATGCCGCGGCCAAGCTTTCGGGAGCCCGGTTCACGCTGATGCGCGGGCCGGTGGCGCGGCTGCACCGCGCACTCGCCCAGTTCATGCTCGACCTGCAGACCACGCAGCACGGCTACGTCGAGTGCTACACGCCTTATCTCGTCAACCGCGAGACGCTGGTCGGCACCGGCCAGTTGCCGAAGTTCGAGCAGGATCTGTTCGCGGCCAAGAAAGGCGGGCAGGAAGGCGAGGGTGAGCTGCTGTACCTGATCCCGACGTCGGAAGTCTCGCTGACCAACATCGTGCGCGGCGAGATCCTGAAGGAGTCCGACCTGCCGCTGAAGCTCACCGCGCACACGCCGTGCTTCCGCTCCGAGGCCGGCAGCTACGGCAAGGACACGCGCGGCATGATCCGCCAGCACCAGTTCGACAAGGTCGAGATGGTGCAGATCGCGCATCCGGAGCGCTCGTACGAGGCGCTCGAGGAAATGGTCGGCCACGCCGAGCACGTGCTGCGCCTGCTGCGACTGCCGTACCGCGTGGTCCTGCTGTGCACCGGCGACATGGGCTTCGGCGCCGCCAAGACCTACGACCTCGAGGTCTGGCTGCCGGCGCAGGACACCTACCGCGAGATCTCGTCGTGCTCCAACTGCGAGGCGTTCCAGGCGCGGCGGATGCAGACCCGCTTCAAGAACGCGCAGGGCAGGACCGAACTCGTGCACACGCTCAACGGCTCCGGCCTCGCGGTCGGACGCACGCTGGTGGCGGTGCTGGAGAACTACCAGCAGGCCGACGGCAGCATCGTCGTGCCCGAGGTGCTGCGGCCTTACTTGGGCGGCGCGTCGCTGATCGCGCCGGTGATTTGACCCGGCTCCGATTGCGCGCACGTAGCGCCGCTGGTGCACTCCGTCGCGGCTCCGAATCACGACCCGAAATGCGCGCAACGACGAATTTCGCTACACTGCGCGCGCTTGCGCCCGTAGCTCAGTTGGATAGAGTACTTGGCTACGAACCAAGGGGTCGTGGGTTCGAATCCTGCCGGGCGCGCCACTTTACTAGCGGTACATCAAGGGCTTAGAGGTCTCACTCCTCTAGGCCCTTTTCTTTGCGCGGGGACTTTGCAGGGGGCTGCGCCCGCATTCGTCACTGAACTAGCTTTCTCGATCGCGTTCGCGATATCGCCGCTCGATTCGCTTTCGCGGCTGCTGGAGCCGACGCGGTCCGGCGCCAAGCGCTTGCGGATGCGCCGATCGGACTACGCGCCGTTCGTGCTCGCGACACCTCGCGCGCAGATGCTTGGTGTTGTTGTCGGCACCAGCGGCGGTTCGCGGCCGCCGTAGACACCCATGCAGTCGACGCAATCAGCCGCCCCGCAACGCCCGTTGCCGTTCGTGCGCTTGGCCGTGTTCCTGGCGCTGTTCTTCACGCTGCAGGCTGCCTGGACGGCGGCGCGCGGGTCGGCGGTCGAGCGCTGGCTGATCGAAGGTCTGATCGTGCCGAGCGCAGCGGGTCTGGCGAACCTGCTGCCGCTCGGTGTATCGGCCAGCGCCGCCGGTGCGCGGTTGCAGTCGAGCGAGGGCAGCCTCAAGGTGCTCAACGGCTGCGAGGGAACCGACGTGCTGTTCCTGCTGGTGGCCGCCTTCGCGGTGGCGCCGCTGTCGCTGCGCTCCCGCTTGGCCGGAGTGGCGGTCGGTGCGGCGGTCGTGTTTGCGCTCAACCAGGTCCGCATCTTGGTGCTGTTGCAGTCGGTGCGGCACGAGCCGCAGTGGTTTGGCGTGCTGCACTCGACGGTGACTCCGCTGGCGTTGACCGCCGGCGTCGCGCTCTTCTTCCTGCTGTGGCTGCGGCGCGCCGAGCCCCGGGTCGAATGCGCGGCGCCGGCGCGGGGCTGATGCGCGCGCTTCCTGCGCCGGCTTGCCCGCCGCAGCGGGCTCGAGCCGAAGTGCGCGCCCCAGATCCGGTGCGCGGTCTGCTGCTTCGGACAGTGTTCGTCGCCGCCGCGTTGATCGCCACCGCGGCGGTCTTGCAGCGCGACCTGATCGAGGCTTTGCTGCCGTGGCTGCGGCACTGGACCGAAGTGTTCGACGTCACCTATCGGACCCTGTCGTTCGAATTGCGCCCGGGGACCGAATACCTGCTCCAGCGCAGCGTCACCCTGGCCGAGCTGACGGTCGTGGGCTCGCAGGTGCTGATGCCCGACCCGCGCGGCGTCGGCATCGTGTCGACTCCGGCCGGCCACGCGCTGCAGCCGATCGCGCTGGCGCTGCTGGTCGCGCTCGCCTGGCCACAGCGGCATGGGTTCGAACTGCCGGCGCGCCTGGTCGTTGTGGCGCCGCTGCTAGCGGTGGTCGTCGCCGTCGATCTGCCGGTGGTGATGGCGGCGCTGCCCTGGGAAGTGTACGTGGCGGCTTTTGAGCCCGACCGCTTCTCGCCGCTGCTGCTGTGGAAGGACTTGATGCAGGGCGGCGGCCGGCTGGCGCTGGGGCTGGCGGCGGGCATCGTTGCGGTCGTCCGCGTGGAGCGCGTGTGCTGGCCGCAGCGATGAGGCGCGGCCGCTCGCGCGCGCTGCTCGCGCTTGGGTTGGCTGCCGCCATGCCCGTGTTGCCGGCGCACGCGATCATGGCAGGCGCCTTCCCCGACACGCCGGCGGCGCGGGTCGATGCCAACGTCGATACCTCGCCGTGGCGCGGCGTGGTCGCAGTCCAGACGCCGGCCGGAATCTTCACCGGCGCAACGCTCGGGCGCCGCCATGTGCTCACCGCCGCACATGTGTTCGATACCTTGCCTGCGCCAGCCGAGGTGCAGGTGATCTTCAACCTGTCGGCTGGTGCCGTGCAGCGCGGCGTGGTGCGCTACACGCGGCATCCCGACTACGTTGCCTTTGGTGTGCCGGATCTGCGCCACGACCTGGCGTTGATCGAATTGGCCGCCGACCGGCCGGCCGCAAGCCTCGCCTACGCAATCCCGGCCGGGCCGCCGGCTGCCGGCGCGGTGGTCACCGTCGTCGGCTACGGCGCCAGCGGCAACGGCAATGTCGGGGTCTCGGTGCCGCGTTCGGCCACCGTGCGGCGCGTTGGCGGCAACGTGCTCGACGTGCTGATCGCCGATGGCACCGGCACCGTGCGCCTGTTCCACTGGGACTTCGACGGGCCGACCGCGGCCACCAACTTCCTCGGCGGCCCGACCCTCGGCAACGCCCTTGAGACGACGCTCGCCGGCGGCGACTCCGGCGCGCCGGTGTTCATCGAAGCGGGCGGCGCACCGGCGCTGGTCGCCATCGGCACCTTCACCGGCGCGTTCGCCGGCGGGCCGACCGCACAGGGAGTCTTCGGCACCGCCGCCGGTGGTCAGGTGCTGGCCGGCTACCGGCCCTGGATCGAAGAGCTGATCACCACTTCGGGCTACGGCGAGACCACGGAAGACATCCCGCTGCCGCCGTGGGCTGCGGCGCTGCTGGCGACCGTCCTCGGCGCAAGACTGCTGCGCGGCGGCTGCGCTAGGCACGATCAGGCGGCCGGGAACGAAGTCCGTTCGGATCAAGGCTGAAGTGCAGTCGTCATTTAGGGCCGCGATGCTCAAGTGCCGCCACTCGCGGCTTGATGCCCGATGAAGCGCGTTGACTCGATCGAGCCGCCCTGTCCGCAGCGGCGCTCTGCCGTGCTGGCATTGCTGTTAACGGCCTCCGGCTGCGGCGGTGGGTCAGACCCGGCGGCGCCGCCGGCAGCTCCCAAAACACCGGTGCCGCAGCCTGCGCCAGTGCCGCAGCCCGCCGCGGCGCGCGTCTGGCATGTCGATCCGACCGGCGGCAACGACTCGGCCGAGGGCACGCTCGCTGCGCCGCGCCGCACGTTACCGGCCCTGCGCGGCGGCGAGCGCGTGCTGATCCGCCGCGGCACGACGCTGGTCGTTCCCGGCGACTACGACCCGGCGGCCGACGACGTCGTGTTCGACAGCTACCTTGCGCCCGGCGATGCGGCCGACGCGCCGAAGCCGGTCTGGACGCTGTCCGGCACGCGCAACTTCATCGTCTGGACCGGCAACAACAACGGTGTGGTGTTCCGCAACCTGCGCTTCGTCGTGCCGTTCGGCCAGACCGCACGACCGGCGATCCGGTTGTCGTCGACGGTGCCGATCCGCGTCGGCCTGGTGATGGAAGACTGCGACGTGATCGGCGACGACGGCGCGCTGGTCGGGCTGATCAGCGCCGACTACGAGGCGCTGACCGTTCGCCGCTGCACCTTCACCTGCGCGCGCGCCGCGAGCTTCAGTCACGGCGCTTCGGGCTGCGTGTTCATCAAGGCCTCCGAAGGCGCTGCCGCCTTCGCCGTGACCAACATGCTGTGGGAGGGCAATCGGATCGGCAACCCGTCCGGCCCGGGCATGCAGATCCGTTCCGGCTCGCCGACCGACGACAACGCCGGCCGCTTTGCCGGCAAGTTCGTCAACGCGACCTTGCGCGGTAATCGCTTCGGCGACTGTGGCACCACCGGCGTGTTCCTGGTGTGCGGCTTTCACGGCGGCGTCAGGATCCCCGAGGCCGGCCGGCACTACGGCTGGGACGGTCTGCTGTTCGAGGACAACGTGATCGAGAACAACGGCGGCTCGGGTGCGTCGATCGGCCCGAACCTCGCCGACACCGAGCGCCGCACGGTGATCCAGCGCAACCGCGTCTGTAACAACGGTCGCCGCAACGGCACCACCGGCGGCCTGCAGTTGATGGGGCTCAGCCGCGCGCTGATCCAGGACAACGACTGCCGCGACAACTGGACCACCAGCGACTTCGACGGCGTCAACCTGTTCCTCGACATCATCGACGCCGCCACCAGCGCGATGCAGACCAGCGGCGCGGTCGGCTGCGTCGTCCGGCGCAACTACTGCAGCGGCGCACGCGGCGCCGGCGGCGCCGACTTCGCCGCCTGGCTGGCGCAGCAGAACCCCAACAGCTCGAACGCGCCGAGTTCCGGCATCCGCGTGTACTTCGGTCGCGGCAACTTCGTGTATGCCAACGCCCTGGTCGACAACGGCTCGGGCATCGCCTGCGACAAGTCGGCCGACAACGTGATCTTCAACAACACGATCCGCCGCTGCACGATGGGCTTCTATGACGGCGTCGGCCTGGCCACGCGCGGCACGCGCTTTTTCAACAACGTGACCGTCGACTGCGACTGGGACCACTACGGGCTCGGTCTCGAAGGCTGGACCGAGGTGCTGCCGAGCAGCGCCGAGATCCGGCTCGATGCGCTCGACGGCCACTACGTGGGATTCACCGGCAACGGCCAGTTCGCGCTCGTGCGCGACGGCGTCCACGGCCGCAACTTCTTCATCCGCGAGACCGCCGATGCCGCCGGCACGCTGGGACTGGCGGTGGTCTCGTGGCGCGACTCCGAGCACCGCGTCAACGCCACCGTGCTGCGGCCGTTCTCCGCGCTCGTGTTCGCCGCCGGTGCCCTGTCGATCGGCAGCATGGAGCCGTACGCGCCGTCGGGAAGGCACTCCAACGCGCGTCACGGCGCTCGCGTCGGCTCGCTGCGCCAGTTTGCGCCCGGCGTAGGCGACGTGACCGCGGATCCGCTGCTCGGCCCCGGCGGCGCTCCCTTGGCCGGGTCACCGCTGATCGGCGCCGGCTCGCCGCTGCCTGAGTCGCCGTTCGACGAGATCACCGACGCGGCGCGGCGGACGTTCCGATCGCCGCCTTCGATCGGCGCGTTCGAAGCTTGACGCGGGCCGCGGCCGCTGCGCGCGCACCCGACAGTGGCGCCGCGTGCCGCTGCACGAGCACGACCGGCGCAAGTCGGCGCGATCGCTCTTACTGCAGCACGCGCGCGATCGCGGCCTGCACCTGAGCGTCGTTGGTGGCCAGGGTCTGGCTCAGCGCAGGGGTTCGCGCATGCGGCGGCGTGAGCTCGTAGGTCACCGAGGCGAGGCTTCCCTGCGCATCGGCGCGGCCGACCAGCCGCGTGCCGTCCGGGGCCAGCAGCGTGAGGCCGCTCGCGTTTCCGCTCACCGTCAAGGGCGCTGCCGTGAAGCGCGGTGTGCTGACCGAGAAAGAACCCGTGTTGACGGTGGGCGCGACCGGCACGTCGCGCGGCGCGAAGTTCGCCAACAGCGACCCGTAGGTGTCCGCCCGGCCGTTGCGCGTGACGCTGAATTCGCCGTCGAGGCGCACCGTCCTGCTGCCGGCGTCGCGCCGGAAGTCGAGCGTTCCGTTGACGGTATGAGCGACGCCGTCGCCGCCGGCGGCGCGGCGGTAGACGAGCGCGGTCAGCGTGAAGCGGCCGCTGCCGAGGAACTGCACGCCGTCGAGGGTCAGCGCGGTCGCGTTGGGCGAGCTGATCGACCCGGAGACATAGACGGCGTCGCCGAGCAAGCAGTTGGCAAACGCGAGCGTGCGAGCCGCGCCCGCCTGCGTCAGCATCAGCGTGCCCCTGAGTCCCTGGCGGTCGGGCTCGCAGTAGTAGGCGGGATTGCCCGGCGGGGCCGGCGGAGTCCCCGGTGGGAGCGGGCGCAGGATCTGGGCCATCGCGTTGTCGATCAGCATCAGCGCATCGGCGGCGCGACTGACGCCGAAGGCGCCGACCCAGAAGGCATCGAGATAGTTGCCTGCGTCAATCTGCTGGGGCGCGGCCGGTGGAGTAGGCGGTGGCGTTGCATCGCCATCGGCGCCGCCGCCGCAGGCGGCCAGCGTCAAGGTCATGCCGATCGCGAGCGCGACCGCGGCAGGGCAACGAGTGGAGAAGGGTCGCATGGAGTTCCTCGCGGGCTGAAGTGTCGAGTCGCCTGGGTCCGGAGGCGGTTGGGTAGCTGTTGGGAGATCAGGAGGTCGCCGGCAGGCGCGCGTGCACTATCCGGTGCCAGCCCCAGCCGCGGCCCAGCCAGCGCACCACCGGTGCCGGCAGCAGGCGGCCGAGGACGCCCCAATGGCGCGCGTCGAAGAAGTGCAACTCCTGTCGGAGCACCTCGAAACCACTGAACAATCGCCGTGCCTCGGCGGCGTCGTACACGGTTGTGTAGGGGTTGTCGGGCCCGTCAGTGTTGCGGCTGAGCCATTCCTGCTCCGTCATCTCGGGCTGCGACCGGGCCAGTTCGGCGTGGCGTTGCAGCTTGGCGCGCGGCAGCCCCAGCGCCGAGAAAGCCGAGATCGCGCCCGGCACGAGCAGCAGCCGCCGCAGCCAGCGGCGCAGCAGGCGGATCTCAATCCGGTAGTTGATCGAGTCGCGGTTGTAGAGCATCGCCAGCACCTCGCCGCCGGGCTTGAGCACGCGGCGGATCTCGGCCATCGCGCGCTCGACCTCGGGAATGTGCGCCAGCACGCCGAAGGAATAGACGATCTCGACGCTGCGGTCGGGCAGCGGCAATCCGGTCGCGCTGCACTGGATCACGCTGCCGGGGAGGCCGAAGCGCGCCAGCGCCTCGCTGGCCAAGCGGGTCGATCCGGCGTCGACGTTGATGCCGGTGTAGATCGCGCCGCGGGCGATGATTTGGCGGCCGTCGGTGCCGACGCCGGCGCCGACTTCCAGAACCCGCCTGCCCTGCCACTGCACCAGATCGAGCACCTCGAGGATGTGACCCTCGTAGCGATAGCGTTCGCGCTCGAGCTCATCGAAGTACTCGCGCGAACCGACAGGCAGGCGCGACAGCGCCGAGCCGCACGGCGCCTGATTCCAGAACCGCTCGACCGCACGCTGCAACTGCGCCGGTGCGCCGGTGCTCGGAGGTGTGCTCATGGCCGACTCATTTGCCTGCCGCAGGCCTGCTCAAGGTGTTGCCGGTACAGCGACTCGATGCGGGCGACGACGCTTGCCGCCGAGTACCGCGCCTCGATGTGAGCGCGGGCGGCAACCGACATGCGCGCCCATTGCGCGCCGTTCTGCGTGATCGAGACCATGGCCGCCGCCAGCGCGGCGACGTCGTCGACCGGGACGATCAGACCGGTGCTCCGATCGATGACCGCCTCCTGCACCGAGCCGACCGGCGTGGCGATCACTGGCACGCCGTGCGCCTGCGCCTCAAGCGCCGACATCGGCAGGTTCTCGGCGCGCGACGGCAGCACCAGCGCGATCGAGCGACGCAACCAGGCGGGCTGCTCGCCGGCCTCGATCCAGCCGGCGAGCACGATGCGGCTGCGGACCGTGTCGGGAAGCCGCGCCATCGCCGCCCGTACCGGTCGCTCGTCGCCGTCGCCGCCGCAAACGAGCTGCACCTGCGGGCATCGCGGTGCGAAGAGCGCGAACGCCTGTAGCAACTCGAAGATTCCCTTGAGCGCGACCAGCCGGCCGAGGAACAGCAGCGTGTCGCGCCCGTCACGGATGCCGATCGCCGCCGCATCGGCATCCGGCAGCACGACGCCGTTGGGGATGGTCAGCACGCTGGCGCGCGGCGCGATCGCCTGCAGCCGCCGCTGCCAGTGCTCGCCGAGCGCGATTACGTGCGTCGAGTGCTCGAGCGTGCGCCGGATGTAGCGCTGAAGCCAGGGCGGCGACTCGGCGTGGAAGCGGTCGAACAGGCCGCTGTGGACGTGCAGCAGGCTCGGCACGCCCAGCAGACGGCTGGCGCGCACCAGCAGCGACTTGCGCCAGAAGCTGCCGCCGGTGGCGACCATCATGTGGGCTAGTGCGACCCGGCCGCGCAGCGCCAGCGCCAGGAAGCGCGCCAGCCCGCACACGAAGACCGCGGTCCGGGCGGCGGCCGAGCCTTCGCCGGCGGTGGCGATCCACGCCACCGGTAGGCGCTGGTCGAGGCCGCAGCGACGGTAGGTCTGCAACACCGCCGCGATGCCGCCGCGCATCTGCGGGCTGACGCCGAGGATCGCGACCACGCGCCCGGGTGTGGCGGCGCGTGCGCCGGCGCGAACGGCCGATGTCGTGCTCATCGCGGTGCCGCCTGCCGGCGCAGCAGCGCGCGCAGCAGCAGGCCGAAAAACGGCAGGCTGTCGATGAAGTAGCGACGGAACATGCGGCGCGGCTCCTGCAGGAAGCGATACAGCCACTCCAGGCCGGTGCGCTGCATCCAGCGCGGCGCGCGCCGTGTCCGCCCGACCATCACGTCGAAGGTGCCGCCGACGCCCATCGCGAACGGCACCCGCATGCGCGCCTGGTAGGCGGCGAGGAACTGCTCCTTGCGCGGCGAGCTGATCGCGACGAACAGGATGTCTGGCCGCGACTGTCCGACCTCGGCAGCGACGCGCTCGTCTTCCTGCGCCGGCCAGTAGCCGTCGCGATAGCCGGCGATCGGCAGCGACGGATGTTCGCGGCGGGCGCGCGCCACCACTTCCTCGACCACCTCGCGCCGTGCGCCGAGGAAGTACACGCGCCAGCCGCTGCGCGCCGCGCGCGCCAGCAGCGCGAAGAACAGGTCGATGCCGGTGACCCTTGCCTTGAGCGGCTGGCCGAGCAGCCGCGATGCCCAGACGACCGGCATGCCGTCGGCGTTGATCAGGTCGCAGCGGGCGATGATCGCGAGCAGGTGCGGATCGCGCGCGGCCTTGACGACCTTGTCGACGTTGATCACTACGTGCTGGTGCGGCCGGCCGTCGGCGATAAAGCTGCCGATGCGGTCGAGCGTCTCCTCGACGCTGAGGTTGTCGACCGGCACGCCGAGTACCGACTGCCTCATGGTCCGCTCCCTTGCCACTCGATTTCGAAGGTGGTGACGATGCGCACGCTGCCGGCGATCGGGCCGGCGTACACGGCGGTCGGAGCCGGCTGCCGCTGGCCGAACAGCGGTGCGTGCCAGCCGATCGCCGCTTCGGGCCGGGCTGCCGGCAACAGCCAGCGCAAGGTGTCAACCGTGCGACCCTGCTCGTCCTCGGCGCGCGCCGCCACGCGCAGGCGGGCCGCCGGCGTGTCGGCGATCAGTTGGTCGGCGGCAAGCTGCAGCGCGCAGGCGGCGGAGTAGTGCCAGGCGACGGCGATCTCGTGCGCGCCGGCGGCGCTCAGCCGGTCGTCGACGGTCAGGCGCGCGCCGGCGGCTTCCCAACTGATGCGGCGGCTGTGGCGCACCGGGTCGGCGAGCGACAGGTAGCCGTCGTGGACTCCGGTCAGTTCGGCAGCCTCGTCGCTGCCGCTGCAAGACTCGCAGTGCGCGCGCGCGTGCCGCAGCCAGATGAACGGTCCCGCCGGTTCCGACTGGTCGCGGCCGTCGACGGTGACGGTGTTGTGCATCAGCGTGCCGCGAAAGGCGCGGCGCAGCGTCGGACGCGCGTTGTAGGTGAAGGTGCCGCGGTCGACGAGGATCTCGTGGCCGCCGATGGCCAGCGTCACGGCGAGGGCATCGGCGTGGCCGTGGGCGGCAATGCGCAGATAGCCGAGCGGTCCACAGTCGGCCCGCACCAGAACCTCGCGCGCGCCGCCGAAGTCGGCACCGAGCAGGTAGTGGCCGCCGTCGTCGAAGCGGCGCGGCAGCCGCCGGCGCACTTCGAGCGGATCGCCGTCAGGCGCGGGCAGCGGTAGTGCGAGCCAACGAAGCGCCGGCTGGGCCGGGTCGGCGAGCGCCGCCAGTTCCGGTGCGATGCCGAGCGCTGCCGCCAGCGCGATGACGCGGCCGCCGCGCGCAGCCGGCGTGGCGCGCGACCAGCGCACCGCGTCGGCGTCGTCGCTGTCGCCGAGCGCCGGCAGCTCGCCGCGCGAACTGCGCAGCGCCGCCACGAAGCGTGCCGACTGCGCCATGCGCCGATCGACCTCGGCGCCGAACGGCCGCCCGAGGCTGGCGGCCGCCTGCCGTGCGACCACGTACAGGTCGAAGACGAACACCTGATAGGAGAGCGCCTGCTCGCGGTTGACGCCGTCGGCGCCGTGCTGGCCGAGCAGCTCCCGCTGCAGCCCGAGCACGGCATCGTCGGCAGCCGAACCGGGCATCGCCTCGGGCCAAGTGGCGGCGGCGACGACCAGTCCGGCGAGTTCTGCGATCAAGTGGTTGTTGGCCGACGAGTGCGACGACAGGCGCCGTGCCACGTGTTCGACATGGGTGGCGACTGCGGCCCGCCACAGGTCGCGCACCGCGGCCGTCAACGGGGGGGCGTCGCCGCCGGCGCCGAGCCACTGGCAGGCGAGCGACCACTGGACGAGCCGCATCGCCGGTTCGATCGGCGACGACCATGCCGCTCCGGTGCCGTGCGTGCACTCGCCGTTCCATGAGCGCAGGTGGTCGGCGATACGGTTGGCGAAGCGGCGGTCGCGCGTCGCATGCCAGGCCTGCGCCAGGCAGACGAAGTGGCCGTGGCGGTTCAGTTCCAGCAGATAGCGGACATCCTCGGCCGGCGACAGTTCGGCCGCCGTAACGTCGCTGGCGAGGTGAGCGAAGGCCTGCGTCCAGGTGGGGTGGGCGCCGGCGTCGATCCAGCGACCGAGCAGCGGATAGCGTCCGCGCAGAATTTCGATCGCGTCACGAATCAGCTCGTCGCGATCGCCGGCGCTCAGCGGCAGGGGTGCGGGCAGCCAGCGGCGATCGATGCGGATCTGGCGCCGCGCCGGCGGGTGCAGCGCGTTGCGCACCGACCGCCACGCGCGACTGCCGAGCTCGTCGGCCGACATCGTGCGCAGCCGCGCCAGCAACCAGGGCGCCGAGAGTCGCGGCGCAGTCGGCTGCGGCGCGAAGGCGGCGGGCAGCGCGGTCCAGCGAACCGGCGAGGCACCGGCCGCTGCACCCGTGGTCGAAGTCGAGTCGCGCGGCATCGCCGTCTTACCCAGCCATCGGCGCATCGGCCGGCGCCTGCGGCCGTTCGGCGGCGGCGCCGCTGCCGAAATAGGGCGCGAGGTCGATCTTTTGCAGCAGCAAGGGCTGCTTGCCGCGCGCCGTGCGGTACAGCGACTCGACCTGCACGACCGTGACCTCGCATCCGCCCTGCGTCTTGGCGCGCACCGCGGCGGCCACGGCGGCGGTTGCGCGCGCCGTCAGCGGTGCGCCGGCAACCAGCCGCAGTTCGAGCCGGCCGGGTTCGCGCTGAAAGAACTGGATCGACTGTGCGTCGGCCAGTTCGCTGAAGTGCGCTGCCCCGAGCGTGGTGATCGAGACCAGCCGGTGATCGCTGCAGACGACGAACTCCTGCAGCCGGCCGTCGATCCGTGCCAGGCGCTGCGGACGTCCCGGCGTCGGCGGCTCGGCCCAGGCGCCGAGGTCGCCGGTGCGGTAGCGGACGAACGGCATGACGCCGTTGTCGAACGAAGTGCCGACGATCTCGCCGACCACGCCCGCGGCCTCGATCGGCCGGCCCTGGGCATCGACCAGTTCGAGCCAGCCGTACAGCGGCCAGAACCGGTACGGCTCGCCGGGCGCCGCGGACTGGCCCATCAGCACCCGCTCGGAGTGCCCGTAATGGCAGACGATGCGTGCCGCGAACACGCGCGCGAAACAGTCGAGCTGGTCGCGGTACACGTTCTCCGAGGTCAGCAGGATGCCGCGCACGCCGTCGGTGAACTCGGGGCAGGGATGAGCCTCCAGCCAGCGCGCGAGCGGGTAGAGCGCGGACGGGAAGGCGTGCACCAGCGGCGGCCGCCAGCGCCGCAGCGCCTCGACATAGCGGTGCATGAAGCGCGGCTCGAGGTGGTCGGAGCTCAGGATCAGATGCCGCTTGATCGGCTCGACCGCCACCCAGTCGCCGTCCTCGCGCGCGGCGCCGGCCACCGTGCGCCCTCGCAGCGACAGCACCCAGTGGTCCGGCCGGCGGCCGAGCATGCGGTCATCGATCCAGTTCATGTAGGCGGTCTCGCGCGGACGCGACACCGACCGCTCGAGGTAGAACAGCATCGGGTTGGCGGTGGAACCGCCGGTGAAGGTGCGCAGCGCGCGCGCTGACAGCACGCCATCGGTCAGGTACGCGGACGGGGTCGCCTTGATGTCCAGCTTCGAAGTCAGCGGCAGCTCGCGCAGGCGCTCCCAGGCCGCACGGCGGTCGTGCGCCAGGTAGCGCCAGCGCCGGTAGGCCGGCACGCGCGCGCAGGCCAGATCGAGGGTCGACGCAAGCCTGCGCTCAACCGCGTCGGCGTCGACCTCGTCGGCGCTGCGTGCCGCCTCTTCGACGTAGTGCCGGTACCTGCGGCCGTACCTGACACGCTCGGGCAGATGCCTGTAGACGCGGCCGGCCGCTTGCCGCAGCCAGGGCGCGGCCGACATGTAGCGCGACAGCAGCGGATGCAGCAGGTCTTCGATCGACATCGCGCCCCCGCTACAGCGCCACGCGCATGTGGCGCGCCCACAGTTCGAGGTTCAGCAGCATCCACAGCGACTTGTCGTGGCTGCGCCGCCCGCTCAGGTGGTCCTCGAGGTAGCCGCGCAGCAGCGCTCGGTCCATCAGCCGCCCGCACTGCGAGTCGGCACCGAGCAAGGCGTCGCCGATCAGGGGCTTGAGTTCGCGCCGCAGCCACACCTCGATCGGCATGGCGAAGCCGACCTTGGGCTGATGCAGAACGAACCCGGGCAGCACGCCGGCCATCGCCTGCCGCAGCACGACCTTGGTGCGGGTGCCTTGCACGCGCAGTCGATCGGGCAGCGATGAGGCGAACTCAACCAGGCGGTGATCCAGGAACGGCATGCGCGCCTCCAGCGATGCCGCCATGGTCAGGCGGTCGCCGCGCTCGAGCAGGTTGTCCGGCAACCAGCTCGTCTGATCGAAGAAAAGCGCGCGTCGCAGCGGCGAGGCGGCCTCGTCCGACTGGAACGGATAGGCGCAGCCGTTGATCGTCGGCGCCCTGCCGACCAGCGCCTCGACCTCGCGGTCCGACAGGGCGCCGAACCAGCGCGCCATGCGCGCGTCGAAGCGTTCGGTGCCCAGTGCGGCGGCGGCGATGCGCGCGCGGCGTGCGGCGAAGGGCAGAGCTTCGAGCAATGGACCGAGCAGGGCGCGGCGCAAAGGAGCCGGAATCGCCTGGATGGTGGCAATCCGCCCTTCGAGCAGATGCTTGGGGTAGCCGCCGAGGACCTCATCGCTGCCTTCGCCGGTGAGGACCATCTTCACCCTGCGGCGCGCCGCGCGCGCCAGCGCCAGTAGCGGCAGGTCGGCCGGTTCGCTGACCGGCGCGTCGCGCGCCGCGACCGCGTCGGCGAGCAAGGCCTCGACCTGGTCGTTGCCCACGGTCAGTGCGTGATGATCGGTACGAAAGTGCGCGGCGACCCGCTCGGCAAGCGCGAGTTCGCTGTAGCCCGCTTCCTCGAAGCCGACCGAGAAGGTCTGCACCGGCGCGGCGCTGTGACGCGTCATCAGGGCGACGATCGCAGATGAGTCGATGCCGCCGGACAGGAAGGCGCCGAAAGGCACGTCGCTCGTCATCATCGAGGCGACCGAGTCGTCGAGCGCCGCGAGGAAGTTCGCGGCGGCCTGCTGCGGCCCGCCGTCGCGCGCCGCCGGCTCGCGATCGCTGGCGCGGGCATCGGGCGGCGTGTAGTAGCGAACCTGCGTCAGGCGGCCGTTGCGCCAGATCGCGAAGCAGCCCGGCATCAGCTTGCGCACGCCATCGATCAGCGTCAGCGGCGCCGGCGTGTAGCGAAACAGCAGGAACAGCGGCAGCGCCTCGGCGTCGAGCCTTGCCTCGAAGCCGGGCCAGCGGCACAGCGCCCGCAGCTCGGAGGCAAACACCAGGGCGCCGCCGACCGACGCATACAGCAGCGGCTTTTCGCCGTAGCGGTCGCGTGCCAGCAGCAGCGTCTGCTGCTCCGAGTCCCAGGCGGCGAGCGCGAACATCCCGCGCAGGCGGCCGAGCGCTTCGGCTCCCCAGTGCAGCAGTGCGTACAGCAGCACCTCGGTGTCGCTGTGCGTGCGGAACGCATGACCGGCGCGCTCGAGCTCGTGGCGCAACAGGCGGTAGTTGTAGATCTCGCCGTTGAACACCAGATGCAGGCGGCCGCAGGGACTGTGCATCGGCTGATCGCCGGCGGCCGGATCGATGATCGCCAGCCGCGTGTGGCCGAGAGCGACGCTGCTGCTGCCGGCGTCGAACGACTCGGCATAGTGCCCGTAGCCGTCGGGCCCGCGATGGCCGAGCGCGGCCGTGACGCCGCGCACGCCGCGCTCGAGCTCGTGCCGAGACCGTTGGCCGACAGCGCCGGCGATGCCGCACATGGAAGGTATCGCGCCGGCCTCCGGCGCGTGACGGGGTTGTGCCACCAACGACGACCGGGCGTGCCGAAAGGATGGCCGCGCCGGGTCGCCGATGGGTGCCGAGACTCGCAACCCTAGGCACCGAATGCGAAATCTCTGCTGTCGGCGCGTAGTCCGATCGGCTCATGGTCGGGCGCGGCCGGACGCGCTGGCGTCACGCCAGCGGTTGACGCTAGCGAGTGTCGATCGGTCGTGGGCGCGCTTCGGCCCGGCTGCGGTGCGGCCTCAGGCTTGGCGGGTGCGATCGAAACGGCCCGCCCCGTGACACCGCCTCTTCACATGCGCTGCCTAGAGTCGTGCCGCCCAGTCAGCCGTCGTCGCTGACTCCGTCCTCCGCTTCCTGCTGCGAGATCTCCATGACCGCCAGTCCACGCCTTTGCCTGCGAGCCACCTTGACTCTCTGTTCCCTGATCGCTCTAAGCGCCTGCGGCAATGCCAACGATCCCGCGGCGAAGAAGGCAACGCCGTCGCAAGTGGCGGTGAAGGTGAACCAGGACGAGATCACGGTGCACCAGGTCAACGCGCAGTTGGTGCGCTCCGGTGCCACCGCAGCCGAGCAGCGCGCTGCCGCCAAGCGACAGATCGTCGACGGCCTGATCGATCAGCAGTTGCTCGTGCAACAGGCCAAGGAACAACGGCTCGACCGCGACCCCGAGGTGCTCGCCGCGCTCGAGTCGGCACGCCACTCGCTGCTGGCGCAGGCCTATCTACAGCGGCGCGTGGCGGCGTCGGCGCGGCCGTCGGAGGAGGATGTGCGCAAGTACTACCTCGAGCATCCGGCGATGTTCGCCGAGCGGCGCGTGTACCGGATCGTCGAACTGGCCACCGACCTGCCGCCCGATCGTCTGAGCGAAGTGCAGGCGCAGATCGCCAAGCAGCGCTCGCTGATGGATCTCGGCAACGCGCTGCGCTCGGCCGGCGCCAACGTCGTTGCCAGTGCCGCCGTGCGCGCGCCGGAGCAACTGCCGATGCAGTTCGTCAGCCGCATCGCCGAGATGAAGGACGGCCAGATCGCGGCGTTCAGCAACGACCGCTCGATCACCGTGTTGCAGGTGCTCGAGTCGCAGAAGCAGCCGCTCAGCGAGAAGGAGGCGATGCCGCTGATCGAGCAGTTCCTGACCAACCAGAAGCGCGAGGAGCTGACCCGCGCCGAGCTCAGGCGACTGCGCGACGGTGCGCAGATCGAGTTCGTGGGCGAGTTCACCAAGCTGGCTCAGGACGCGCCTGCGGCATCGGCTGCGGCGCCTGCCGCGGCGCCGGCACCAGCCGGCGGCGACAAGTCGCTGGAAAAGGGCATCTCGGGGCTGCGCTGAGGACCCGCGCCATGCGTCTGCACCGCCGACTTGCGGTTGGTCTGCTCACGGCCGCGCTGCTTGCCGCCGCCGCGTCGCATGCCGCGGCGAACTCGTCCGAGCCGGCGCCGCCCGAGGCACAGGACGCCTTCGTGGTGGGCCAAGGCGACGTCGTGCGGATCGCCGTCTTCCAGAGTCCCGACCTGACGCTGGAGACGCGTGTCGACGGCAGCGGCCGCATCAGCTACCCGTTCCTCGGTCAGTTGACGGTCGCCGGGCTGAGCCCGGCGCAGATCGAGCGCGAGCTCGCGCGCGAGCTGCAACGGCGCGACATCCTCAAGCAGCCCCAGGTGTCGGTCAACATCGTGCAGTTCCGCAGCCGGCAGGTCGCCGTGCTCGGCCACGTGCACCGGCCGGGCAAGTACCCGCTCGAGCTGCCATATACGGTGTCGGACGTGCTGGCGCTGGCCGGCGGCGTGACGCAGAACGCGGCCGATGTCGTGGTCCTGAGCCGCGCCGTCAACGGCGAACGCGTCAATCTCGAAATCGATCTGGCGCGCATGTTCATGCCCGGCAGCCGCGGCGTCGACGACCCCGAGGTGCAGCCCGGCGACGTGCTGTTCGCGCATCGGGCGCCGCTGTTCTACATCCACGGTGAAGTGCAGCGGCCGGGCGCGTTTCGGCTCGAGCGCGACATGACCCTGCAGCAGGCCTTGTCGGCCGGCGGCGGAATCACGCCGCGAGGCACGCTGCGCGGCGTGACCATCACCCGGCGCGGCGCCGACGGCAGCCTCGAGACGTTGCGCGCCGACCTGCGCACGCCGCTGCGCGCCGACGACGTCGTCACCGTGCCGGAGAGTTGGTTCTAGCGCCGCTGCCGCCGACCTCCCGATCGCCATTGCCAACCTGATCGTCGCCGATGACCCTCTATCAAGTGCTTCGCGTTCTGGCCGCCCGCTGGTGGGTCGCGGCCCTTGTGCTCGTGCTCACCGCCGGCGTGACGGCGGCGGTGACCTACTCGCTGCCGCGCACTTATACCGCCTCGGCGGCGCTGGTGATCGAGCCGCGGCTGACCGACGTCACCGGCCAGGTGGCACTGTCGGCGCACGCGATGGCGCAGACCTACCTCGCCACGCAGATCGACGTGATCCGCAGCCAGCGAGTCGCCCAGCGCGTGGTGGAGAAGCTCGGCATCGACCGCAGTCCGGCGGCCGTCGCGCAGTTCAACGAAGCCACCGGCGGCAAGGGTTCGATCGCCGGCTACTTCGCCGGCCTGCTGCTGCAGCGCCTCGATGTCAGGCCGTCGCGCGAGAGCGCCGTGGTAATGCTCTCCTTTTCCGCCACCGACCCGGGCTTTGCCTCCCAGGCCGCGAACGCGTTTGCTGAGGCCTACATGGAGGTCGCGGTCGAACTGCGCAACGCCCCGGCGCGACAGAACGCCGGTTGGTTCGGCGAGCAGATCAAGGCGCTGCGCGGCGATCTGGAGCGGGCGCAGACGCGGCTGTCGGCGTTCCAGCAGCGCAACGGCATCGTCGCCGGCGACGAGCGGCTCGACGTCGAAGGCGTGCGCCTGGCGGAGCTTTCGCAGCAACTGGTCGTGGCGCAGGCGCAGCGCGCCGAGGCGCGCGCGCGCGAGCGGTACGGAGAGGCCAGCATCGACGCCGTGCCCGACGTTGCCTCGCCGCCGATCTTGCAGGCGCTGCGCGCCGAGCATGCGCGTGCGATCGCCCGGCTCAACGAGGCCGAACAGTCGCTCGGCGCCGCCCATCCGACGCTGCGCCAGCGGCAGGCGGAAGTGGCGGCGCTGGCGCAACGGATCGACGCCGAGTTGCGCGCCTCGTCGCAGTCGGTGGCATCGAACGCGCGCGCGGTGACGCAACGTGCGAACGAACTGTCGGGTGCGGTGCGCGCGCAGAAGGAGCGCCTGCTGGAAATCAAGCGGCAGCGCGACGAGATGGCGGTCCTGCAGCGCGAGGTCGAGAGCGCGCAGCGCGTCTACGACCTGGCGCTGCACCGCTATGCGCAGACCAGCCTCGAAAGCCAGACCACGCAGACCAACTCGTACCTGCTGGCGCGCGCGTCGCCGCCGTCGCTGCCCTCGAGCCCGCGCGTGCGCCTGAACCTGATCCTGAGCGCGGTCCTGGGTACGCTCCTCGGCCTCGGCGCGGCGCTGCTGATGGAGATCGTCGATCGGCGCGTGCGTGCCGCGAGCGATCTGGCAGCAGGGGCCAGAGTCGCCGTCCTGGGGGTACTGCCGCCGCTGCGGCGGCGGGCGCGTGCGCTGCGGCTGCCGTGGTTGCCGGCGGCGCGACCGGGGGCGGCATGACGCGCCTGCTGAAAGTCGCCGAGTCCGAGACGGAGGAACACGGCGCCAGTGCTTCTGCGGCTGCCGATTGGGTGGCCGCAGGCGGCGACTTGCGCATTGGCTCGATCCTGGTCGAACTCGGCAAGCTCAAGTCGGCGCAGGTCGACCTGGTGCTGGCACAGCAGGCCGGCAATCCGCGCCGGTTCGGCGATCTCGCGGTGGCGCTCGGGATCCTGGCGCAGGCCGACCTCGACTTGGCGCTGCTGCGCCAGCAGGCGTTCACGGTCGAGCCGCATCGGCGCGGCCGGCCGGACAGTTCGATCCTGGACCTGCTCGGCGACGGCAGCGCGCAGGCCGAAGTGCTGCGCGCGGTGCGCTCGCAACTCGTGCTGCGCTGGTTCGGCGGTGATCCCGAGCAACGCACGCTGGCGATCGTCAGCCCCGAGCAGCGCGACGGCCGCACGCGCGTTTGCGCGGGTCTGGGCGTGCTGCTGTCGCAGCTCGACGAGGATGCGTTGGTGATCGACGCCGATCTGCGTCACCCGTGCATGCACGAGGTATTCGGCCTGCCCAACGAGTTCGGACTGAGCACGGTGCTGAGCGGCCGACACGGCACACCCTCCGTGCAGCGCGTCGCCGGCATCGACAACCTGCACGTTCTCACCGCCGGGCCGGCGGTGCCCAACCCGCGCGAGTTGCTGATGAAGCGGCAGTTCGGTCTGCTGCTGGAGGCGCTGGCCGAGCGCTACGCCTTCATCGTCATCGACACGCCGCCCGCCGGCCTGGGCAGCGAGGCGCTCACCACCGCCGTGCGCTCCAGCGGCTGTCTGCTGGTGGCGCGCAAGCACCGCAGCCGCATGGCCGACGTACAGAGGCTGGCCGGCACGCTGGCCGAGCACAGCGTCGAGGTTCTAGGCGCCGTCATCAACGATTACTAGGAGGCGATGTGTCGACCCAGACAACTGCCCCGCCGCTGCCCACGGCCGCCGGACAGCGCGCGGCCTGGCTGGCACTCGCGCTCGGCGTGGCGATTCTGCTCGTGCCGAGCTACGTGACCCTGCACCAGACGCTGTGGCAACAGGAGGCCTACGAACACGGTCTGCTCGTCGCCGCGGTGTTCTGGTGGCTGGTGTGGCGGCAGCGGCAGGCGCTTGCCGTGCCCGGCAGCGGCGACCTTGCGACCGGGCTGCCAGTCTTCGCCTGCGGCCTGCTGCTGTACTTCGTCGGGCGATCGCAGAGCCTGCCGCTGTTCGAGGTGGCCGGACACATTCCGCTGCTCGCCGGTCTGGTGCTGACGATCCGCGGCTGGCCGGCGCTGCGTGCGCTGTGGTTCCCGCTGCTTTTCCTCGCCTTCATGGTGCCGCTGCCGGGTTTCGTGACCCTGGCGATCACCGGCGAGCTCAAGCAGATGGTGTCGTGGCTGGCCGAGGTGCTGCTGCACCAGTTCGGTTACCCGATCGCGCGTGACGGCGTGGTGATCAAGGTCGGCCAGTACCTGATGCTGGTGGCGGACGCCTGCGCCGGCCTGAACTCGATCTACGCGCTGGCGGCGATGGGGCTGCTGTACATGTACCTGGTGCAGCGGCCGGGCCGGCTGCACAACGTGCTGCTGCTGGCGAGCATCGTGCCGATCGCGATCGCCGCCAACCTGATGCGCGTGCTGGTGCTGATCCTGCTCACCTTCCACCTCGGCGACGAGGCAGGGCAGGGCTTCATGCACGGCGCCTCCGGGATCATGCTGTTCGTGGTCGCGCTGCTGCTGCTGATCGCGCTGGACGTAAGCCTGCAGCGCTTCGTGTTCCGGCGCCCATCGTCGAGGTCGAGATGATGCCGTTCGCTGTCCGTGGCTGGCTGCTCGCCAGCCTGATGCTCGTGTGCGCGGTCGCTTCGGTGCTTCTCAGGCCGCAGGCGCAGCCCGATCGCGCGCTGCAACTGGAAGCGCTGATCCCGGCGAGCTTCGGCGACTGGATCATCGACCCGAGCGTGGTGCCGGTGGCGCCGAGCCCGGACGTGCAGGCCAACCTCGACGAGCTGTACGAACAGATCCTCACCCGCACCTTCGTCAACTCCGACGGCCAGCGGATGATGCTGGTGGTCGCCTACGGCGGCGATCAGTCCGACAGCCTGAAGGCGCACCGGCAGGAAGTCTGCTACGAGGCGCAGGGCTTCACCATCCGCAAGACGGTGCGCGACACCCTGCACTCGAGCAGCGGCGCGATTCCGCTGGTGCGCGTGCACGCGGTCAAGGGCCGGCGTTCGGAGCCGATCAGCTACTGGTTCACCATGGGCGACCGCGTGGTCATCGGCCGGCTGGAGCGGCTGCTGGCGCAGTTGGGCTATGGCCTGCGCGGTCGCATACCCGACGGCATGCTGGTGCGCGTGTCCAGTCTCGGCACCGACCTGCCGGCGAGCTTCGCCGCACAGGACGCGTTCATCTCGGCGCTGCTCGAGGCGATGTCGCCGGCGCAGCGCCAGCGCCTGGCCGGCATCACGGCGCCGTCGGCGGGGCGCGGCTAGCCGAGCCACGCCAGGTTCGCGGCAATGCTTCCGGCACCGCCAGCGCCGGCACCGTCCGCGCCAGCCTGGTTCGGACGGCTCAACGCCGGCCTGGTGTTGCTGGGCGCGCTCGTTCTGGCGGTGCCCCTGGGCGCGCTCGCGGCGCTGTCGGGCGAGTTCGCGCTGATTCTCGGCATCCTGATCGCGGTGGCGGCGGCGATCGTCCTGAACCAGCGCATCGGCGTCTGGTGGCTGTGCCTGATGTTCCCGATGTCGCAGATGACGGTGATGCCGCGCCAGATGCTCGGCATCACCGGCTTCAGCGCCGTCAACATGCTGATGCTGGCAACGCTGGCCGCGGTCGCTGCCGCGTGGTTCCTGTCGCGGCTGCGCGGCCTGCCGCTCAATCCGCCGCCGCTGCCGCGCCAATTGCTGATGCTGTACATCGCGCCGATTTCGCTGGCGGCGCTGCACGGGCTGCCGTCGGTCGGCCTGATTCCCGAGCACTACTACGTGACGGGGACGATCTCGTTCGACTCGCCGGCCGGCTACCTGCGCGATGCGCTGATCCGGCCGATGTTCATCGTCTTGTTCGCCCTGCTGGTGGCGATGGCGTATCGCGATTCGCCGCGGCCGCAGATCTTCCTGGTGGCGGCGCTGCTGCAGGCCTTGGTGATCGCGGCGCTGGTGTTCTACGTCGTGATCGCCTCCGGCGCGAGCCTGGCGCTGCTTGCCACGCCGCAGGGGCGCGGCGTGTTGTCGCCGCTCGGCATGCACGCCAACGAGCTTGGCCTGCTGCTGAACAGTGCCCTGGCCCTGGTGCTGTTCGCGATCCCGGCAGTGACCGGCTTGCGCCGTTGGGTGTTGTGCGGGCTCGCCCTGTTTCTGCTGGCTGCGGTGCTCGCGACCTTCTCGCGCGGCGGCTTTCTCGGGCTGATGGTCGTGTTCCTGGCGTTCCTGATCCACCTGCGCGACTGGCGCTGGGTGCTGGCGGCCCTGGTCGCTGCGGCGCTGGTCCTGCTGCTGGCGCCGGGCGCCGTTTTCGAGCGCGCGCTTTACGGAGTGGCCGACAACGACCGCTCGGCGATCACTGCCGGCCGCATCGACATGGTGTGGCCGCTGCTCTGGCCGGTCGTGCTCGATCATCTGGCGATCGGCAGCGGACTGATGTCGATCTTGTGGTCCGAGCCGGCGCGCGCCGGCTGGCTGGACGTCGCGCACCCGCATAACGCCTACCTCGGCCTGCTGCTCGACAAGGGCGTGATCGGCTTCATCTGGGTCATGGCCTTCTTTGTCTGGGCCATTCACAACGCGCTGGCGGCGAGCCGGCAGGCGGCGGCAGCCGGCGACCTGCTGCACCGGCAGGTGTTTCTCGGCGCCGTCGTGACCATCGTGCTGCTGTTCGTGCAGGGCGTCGCCGATGACCGCTTCACGCCGACGATGCCGCAGTCGTTCATGTGGCTGGCGATCGGCGCCGCCATCGGCTACCGGGTGCGTCGGGCGAGCGTGGCGCCGGCGCCGACGGCCGCGCCCGTGCCCGTGCCAGACGCTCCGTCGTCCCGCCTGCGGCGCGGCTTCATCGCGGCCAGGCGCAACTCGGCGATCGTCGCGCCCGGCGGCTGACCATGCCGGCGCAACCCGTTGCCGCCGCCGTGGCCGGCCGACTCGGCGAGGCGCCGCCGCGTGCGGCGATCGAGGCTGCTGCGGCGCAGGCGCTTTCCGAGCCGCGGCCGCTGCGGGTGTGCCTGGTCAATCTGGGCGCGTACGCGGCGCTGGCCCCGGACGTCGAGGCGGCGATCGGCGGCGAGGAGGTGCAGCACGCGGCGCTTGCCCGCCTGCTCGCGCGTCAACCGGGGGTGGCCGTGTCGCTCGTCACCTGCGACTTCGGGCAGGCCGACGGCGCCTGCATCGACGGCGTGACCGTGCGCTGCTGCTATCGGCCCGATGCCGGCCTGCCGGTGTTGCGCTTCATCGCGCCGCGCTGGTTCGGCCTGCATGCGGCGCTCGGTCGCGCCGACGCCGATGTCTACTACGTCAGTTGCGCCGGCGCGCTGCTCGGTCAGGTGGCCTGGTACGCGTCGATGCACGGCCGCGGCCTGGTGTTCCGCGCGGCTTCCGACGGCGACTGCGATCCCGCGCGGCTGCTGGTCGGAGGCCGCAAGGAAGCGCTGCTGTACCGCTGCGGGCTGCGGCGCGCCGATGCCCTCAGCGTGCAAACCCAGGTGCAGCAGGGCCTGATGCGGCGGCACTTCGGCCGCGACAGCGTCGTGCTGCCGATGGTGTTCGACCCGCCGGCGCAGTTCGAGCCGGCAGGCGAGCGCGACCTCGACGTGCTGTGGGTCGCCAACCTGCGCGCGCTCAAGCAGCCGGAGCGCTTGATCGAGCTCGCCCGGAGGCTGCCGGGACGTCGCATCCACATGGTCGGCGGTGCGGTCGCCGGCGAGCCCGAAGTCGCGCGGCGAGTGGCGGCTGCGGCGCAGGGTTTGCCGCAACTTACCTGGCACGGGCGTCTGGGCTACGCGCGCACTCTGGCGCTGTTCGATCGCGCGCGGGTGTTCGTCAACACCTCGCGCATCGAAGGCTTCCCGAACACCTTCCTGCAAGCCTGGTCGCGCGGCGTGCCGACGGTCTCGTTCTTCGACCCCGACGGCACGATCGCCGCCGAGGGGCTCGGCGCCGCAGTGAGCGACGACCACGGGCTCGAGCACGCGGTGCGCAGCCTGCTCGACGAGCCGCTGCGCCGGGCCGCGGCCTCGTCGCGCTGCCTGCGCTACATGGCACGCGCGCACCCGGCCGGTGGCACCGCCGGGTCCTACCTGTCGCTGCTGCGCGCCGCGGCGGCAGCGCGAATGCGCTGAGGAGGCGCCGGTGCGCGTGCAGATGGTCGTCAATTCGCTCACCGTCGGCGGTGCCGAGCGGCACACCGTCGATCTCGCATGCGACCTGGAGCGGGCCGGCGACGAAGTCCACATCGCCTATCTGGCACAGCGCCATGACCTGCTCGACTGCCTGCCGCTCCCGGTCCGGCTGCGCGCGGTCTGCATCCCGCGCGCCGGCCCGCTCGACATTGTCGCGGTGCGCCGGCTCGCCCGGCTGCGCGCATGCGTGCAGCCGGACGTCGTCCTGACGGTCAACCAGTACCCGCAAGTGATGCAGCGCTGGTCGGCGGCGTTCGCTCGCGGCGCGCCGGTGGTCAACGTCCAGCACTCGATGGCCTATCCGGGCGACTCGCCGCTGAAGCTGGTGGTCGGCCGGTCTGCGCTGCGGGCTGCGGATGCGCTTGTCTATCTGTCGCCGTCGCAGCAGTCGTACTGGCGCGCACGCGGCCTGACCGGTCGGCGCGAGGTGGTGATACCGAACGGCGTCGACCTCGAGCGGTTTCGGCCGGCGGGCGCGCGTCGCCGCGCGGCGGCGCGCGCGAGCATCGGCGCCAGCGACGACGAACTGGTGATCGGCGTATGCGCCGGACTGCGCGCCGAAAAGCGCCACGAGACGCTGCTGCATGCGGCCGCACAACTCGCCCGCGACGGCCTGCCGCTGCGCCTGCTGCTCATCGGCGACGGGCCGCGCCGGCCGGCGCTGATGCAGCTTGCGCAGGACCTTGGGCTCGCCTGCAGACTGCAGATCACCGGCTTCGTTCTCGATGTCACGCAGCCGCTGGCGGCCTGCGATCTCGTGTGCCTGACCTCGACCCACGAAACCCTGCCGCTGGCGCTGCTCGAAGCGCAGGCGATGGCGCTGCCGGTGGTGGCCTCGCGCATCGGCGCCACCGCGGACATCGTCGACGACGGCGTCAGCGGCTTCCTGGTGCCGCCCGAGGATGTCGGCCAGCTCGCGAATTGCGTGTCGCGGCTGGCCGATCCCGTGCTGCGCATGCGCATCGGCGAGGCGGGGCGCCGCAGTGTCTGCACGCGCTTCGACCGGAGGCAGATGACGGCCGCCTATCGGTCGCTGCTGGCCGAGCTCGCGCAGGCACGCGCGCGGCGCGAGGCGGCCTGATGCGGCGGACGATCGCCCTGATGGGCGCGGCGCACGGGCTGGAATATGCGGCGCAGCTTCTGCTGCCGGTGCTGCTCGTGCGGCTGCTTACGCCGGAGGAGTTCGGCGGCTACCGGATCGCCTGGCTGTTGGCGCAGACCGCCGTGACGGCGCTCACCCTGAACCTGGCGCACAACCTCGTCTACCAGGTCGCGCGCCAGCCGAGCGGTCTTGCCGGCGTGCTGATGGGCAACGCGCTCGCCTACCTCACCGGAGTCGGGTTGCTGGCGGCGGCACTGCTCGGCCCGGTGGGCGCGCTGGCGGCGACCATGCTCGCCGGCGAAGACGCGCGCTTCGTCGTCGCCTTCGTGTTCCTGTGGGTCGTCTCGCAGCCGCTGGACTCGGTGGCGCTGATGCTCGGCCGGCCGCTGGCCCAGGCGCGGCTGGCGCTGCTGAACACCGCCCTGCGGGTGGTGACGATCGCGGCGGTCGCAGCCATTGCGCAGTCGCTGGACGCGGTGCTGCTGGCGCTCGCGGCGCTGGCGGCGCTGCGGCTGGCGATGCTGGTCGGCTACCTGCGGGCGAGTGCGGCGGCCTGGCCGCTGCGCGCCGACCTGTCGTTGGCCCGCTGGCAGTTGCTGCATGCCTTCGGCTTCGGCGTCGGCGCCAGCCTGTTCGCCCTGAGGCTGCAGGTGGACGGCTGGATCGCCGCCTTGGCGTTCGACCCCTTCGCGGTGGCGCTGATCTCGATTGCCGCGACCCTGCCGTCGGTGGTCGGCGTGGCGCGCACCGCGGTCACGAACGCGATCACGCCGGGCATCGCGCAGGCGGTGGCGCAGGGGCGCCTGGCCGACGCGATCGAGCTGAACCGGCGCGCCAACGTCCATGTCTGCGCGCTGCTGGCGCCGCTGATCGCGGTCCTGATCGTGGTTGCGCCGGATCTGCTGTCGATCGTGTTCACGCCGCAGTTCGAGGCGGCAGCGACGCCGCTGCGCCTGTACCTGTTCGGCTACGCCGCGGCGCTGATCGAGACCAGCACGCTGATCCAGGCGCTCGGTTACGGGCGCTTCGTGCTGCTGCAGGGGGCGGTGCTGCTCGGCGCCAGCGGGGCGATCGCGCTGGCCGCAGCGCACGCCTTCGGTGTCGCCGGCATCGCGCTCGGCGCCGCGGCCACCGCGGCGGCGGGAGCGCTCGTCAATCTGGCCTTCCTCGCGCGTCGCCAGGGCGTGCGCTGGCGCGATCTTCAAAGCTGGCCGCTGCTGGCTCGGCTGGTTGCGGCAGCGGCGCTGGCCGCGACCGCGGCCGCATTGGCGTTGACAGTGGCTGATGCCGACTCGGCGCTGGCGCGGCTGGGCGTGGCCGGCCTGGCGTTCGGCCTGACCTGGGTCGCTCTGGTCGGGGCCAGCACCACGCTGCGACCGATCTACCTCGCCTGGCTGGGTCGCCGGCCGGCGCTGGCCTGAATGAAGACGCGCCGATTGCGCCAGTGGCGCGATGCCGCCCGCCTGCTCGACGAGGCGGTGGCCGCCTGCGGCTTCGGCGCCGGCCTGCGCATCGCCGGCGCAGTGCGGCGCGCCGGGCGCGCCAATGCAGGACTGGTCGAGCTGCGCGTGCCGGGACTGCCGGCGCCGATCGCGCTGCGCGCCGGCACCAGCGACGCGGCGACCTTCGTGCAGATCTTCCTGCGCGGCGACCTTGGCTTTCCGCTGGCCCCTGCGCCGTCGGTGATCGTCGATGGCGGCGCCAACATCGGCCTGTCGGCGCTTTGCCTGCACCGGCGCTTCCCGACCGCGCGCATCGTCGCGGTCGAGTTCGAGCGCTCGAACTTCGAGCTGCTGGCGCGCAACGTCGCCGCCTACCCGCAGATCGAGCCGGTGCTGGCCGGTCTGTGGCCGAACGATGGCTGGGTCGCCGTGGCCGACGAAACCGCGGCCAAGTGGGCGACCATGCCGCGCGAGGATGACGGCGCCTCGCCGCGATCGGTGCGCGCGCTGAGCCTCACGACACTGATGGCGGAGCGCGCGCTCGATCGCATCGATCTTCTAAAGCTGGACATCGAGGGCAGCGAGTACGAGCTGTTCGATCGCCTGCCGCCTTGGCTGGACGCGGTCGGCACATTGGCGATCGAACTGCACGAGCGCCTGCGTCCCGGCGCTTCGAGGCGCGTGGTGCGCGCGCTCGCCGGGCATCTGGTCGGATTGCAGATCCAGGGCGAGTACCTGGTGTGCGAACTGGGGTGCGCAAGATGAGCGCCGCACCGTCGGCGCGCCCGCCGCGGGTGTCGGTGGTGATGCCGATCTACAAGGTCGAGGCCTACGTCGAGGCGTCGGTGCGCAGCGTCCTGCGGCAGAGCCTTGAAGACTTCGAGCTGATCGGCGTCGACGATGCCAGCCCGGACGGCAGCGCCGCGCGCTTCCTCGCCTGCGGCGACGCACGCCTGCGAATCGTGCGCCACGAGAGCAATCGCGGACTGGCGGCGGCACGCAACAGCGGCATGGCGGCGGCGCGCGGCCAGTACGTGGCGCTGCTCGACTCCGACGATCTGGCCACGCCACTGCGCCTGGCGCGGCAGGTCGCGTTCCTCGACCGCAATTCTGACGTGGTGCTGTGCGGCGGCCACATGCGCTTCATCGATCCGTCCGGCCGCGCCTACGGCCGCGTGCATCGAGCCGAGTGCGACTCGGAGCGCATCGCGCCGTCACTCGCACTGCGCAACCCGTTCTTCGTCTCGACCGTGATGTTCCGGCGCAGCCTGGCGCAGCGGATCGCCTACCGCACCGACTTCGCGATGGCAGAGGACTACGAGTTCTATCTGCGCGCGGCGCAGTTCGGCCGGCTCGCCAATCTGGATGCGCTGCTGCTGCTGTATCGCCAGCATCCGGCGAGCCTGACCTCGACCCGGCCGGCACTGATGGCGCAGTTCGTCGAGCGGATCCAGCGGCGGCAACTGTTCGAGTTCGGCGTCGTGCCGAATGCGCGCCAGATGGCGCTGCACCGGCACCTGACGCAACTGAACCTGCCGCCGGCGGAATCGACGCTGGAGGAGCTGGAGGACTGGCTGCAGCACCTGCTGGCGCGGGTAAGAGCCGCGCGTGGCGAGGCGCCCGCCTGGCCGGTCGTGCTCGGCAACGCCTGGTTCGAGGTGTGCAGCCACGCCTCGTCGCTGGGCGCGCCGGCCTGGCGCCGCTATTGGCGCTCGCCGCTGTCGGCAGCGGCACGGCCGCCGCGGCTGCGCTTGGCAAAGTTCTGGACCAAGGCGATGCTCAGGATCGACCGTGCCTGGCTGGCGCGGCGGCCGATCGTGGGCCTGCCGCGCTGACCACTTCCTTCAACCTTGGCGCCGCCGGCGGCGCAGCATCGCGCCCGCGCCCAGCACGCCCAGTCCGGCCAACATCATCGCGATCGTCGAGGCTTCGGGCACCGGTGCGATCGATTCGATCTTGACCACCATGTCGTTGTAGTCGAAGTCGGTCCAGTCTTCGTAGGCGAGCGCCCAGTTGGTGGTCACGCCCTGCTGGAACGACAGCACGCGTGGGGTGGCGCCGGGATTCAGGGCATCGATCGAGAAGGCACGGGGATTTGAGGCGGTCTGGAAGTAGAAGCCGAAGCGCTCCGGCGTGATCTGCGCGTGGGTCACGGTGCCGCAGTTGACCCGGGTGCCGCCGAGGACCGTGCAGTCGAAGACGTTGGACGAGCCCACGGTCATCGAACCGTTGAGGATCGAGATCGCGGCGTTGGAACCGGCGGTTGCCGGCCCGAGCAGCAGGTCGTAGGTGAAGACGTTGGAGGCGTCGGTGCCGAACCAGATGCCGAAGCGGTTGATCGGTGCAAAACCCGCGTACTCGGCGACGATGGTCGGGATCGTCGTGCCGACGCTGGTGGCGGCGCGCCACAGGCCGAACGGGTTCTGGTGCGTGGCCACCATGCCCCACGACGGGCCGAACAGGCCGTTGAGGATCGACTGCAGCGACGCTTCGCCCGCAGGGGCCGGGTTGACCGTCACCGGGCGGGGATTGTCGATCGGTATCGGTTGGGCGATGACCGCGGGGAAAGCCGCGGCAACGGCGATCGCGAGCAGGAGCTTGCGCATGATGTCGACCTCCGGGGTTGGGGTGTGTCGCTTGCGGCGAGAGAAAAATGCCGTCGTTGCACCGCGACTTGACGCCAGCGTAGGCGGGGCGGCTCGAATCGGAAATAGTTCGATCGGACCATCGAGGCGCAGGCTGCGTCAGCCCACAATCACAATCACGGTGCACGGTTGCTGCCGCGATTGCCTCTACCTCCTGACGCCGTGACCTCCTTTGCCGCGCGCATCCCCTTGCTGGTCCGCGTTCGCCGCAACGCGGCGCGCGAGCGCTCGCGCATGTTCCGCGCATTCGTCGCGTCGCTCAGGCGCCCGGTGCGAATCCTCGATCTCGGCGGCACCGCCGAGATGTGGTCGCGCTGGCAAGTGACCGCGGCAGACGCCTTCGCGATCACGCTGCTCAACCATCACCGCCACGACCCGACGCAGCGGCAGGCGACGGTGACGCAGCCGTTCATCCATGACCGCCGCGGCGATGCCTTGCAGTTGTCGGCGTCCGACCTGGCGGCGTTCGATGTCGTGTTCTCCAACTCGATGCTCGAGCACCTGCCCAGCCCGGCCGACCAGGCCGCGCTGGCGCGCTTCATCGCCGCCACCGGCTTGCCGTACTTCATCCAGGTGCCGAACAAGTTTTCGCCGGTCGATCCCCACTTCCCGCACCCGCTGGTGCCGTTCTTCGCGCTCTATCCGAAGCCGTGGCAGGCCCGCCTGCTGACCTGGTCGGCCCTCGGCAGCGGCGGGCGCGCCGGCTCGATCGAGTGGGCACGGCAGCAGTTCGCCGCCTATCACCCGCTCGGCCGGCGCGACCTGCGCCGGCTGTTCCCGCAGGCTAGCCTGCGGACCCAGTGGACCTTCGGGCTGCCGATGTCGATCATTGCCCAGTGGCAGCCCGACTAGTCCTGCCTTGCGCGTACGCCGCGGTCGCATCGCCGGATTGCCTTCACGAAGTCGGGTGCGTGAAGCGCCGGACTCGGCCTCCAACGCGGATTCACCGGCGTGTCACGGCACCGGCGCTGGCTTCGTGCAGCCACTGCCATTGCGGCGACAGCAGTTGGCCGGCACCGCGCGTGCCGTAGCCGAAAGGTGGTCCGATGGTGCCGGCGGGCCGCATCGTCAGCGTGTTGATGCCGGCCAGGACCGGCTCGCCGTTGATGCGGACGAAGGCGCCGCTGCCCGAGTCGCCAGGCGCAAGCCCCGTGGGACGGTCGACGCGCGCGTCGTTCGGCGCGTTGTAGTCGAACACGAACATCCACGCGCCGGCCGCGTCGTTCGCCGGCAGGCGCAGAAGCCGCGCGCGCCCGTGTCGCTTCAGAGCGGCGTTCTGGGGTACTTCGACGCCGCGCGAGCCGCGCCCGGAGGCGCCGTAGCCCACCAGTTCGATCTCGGTGCCTGCGGCCGGTGCACCCGCGGCCACCGGGTAGCGGCGGGCGATCGCCGGCACCTCGGCAGCGAGTTCGAGCAGCGCCAAGTCGTGAATCGGCGGCGGATGGCCGAGGCCGCGGAAGGCAGGGTGGCGTAGCGCTCGAGCAACCGCGATCTGGTGCGTGAGATCGCCATCGAGGTTCAGGTTCAGGGTGATCGATGAGCCGTCGCGCAGGACGTGCGCGGCGGTGAGCGCGAAACGCGCGCCGACCAGCACCGCGCTGTAGACGCTGCCGTCGATGAACAGGCTCGCCACGCCCGACCAGATCGAGTCGGCGCGGTTGGCATCGAGCCGGGCGCGCGGGCTGTCGGGCGGCTCGCCCACCATCAGGGCATCGGCGCGCACCGGCGCCAGCGCCGTGGCGCCGATGGCGGCGAGCAACCGGCGGCGTGCGTTCCCGCGGTGATCAGAACGCACGGTACTGGAGCGCCAGGTGGGCGCTGCGGGAGCGGTACTGCAACCCCGGCTGGTTGCTGTCGCGTTGCGAGTCGGCCAGAGCGACCTGGACCTGCCAGCGCTCGCGCGGCGTCCAGACGAGGCTCAAGCGCGCTTCGTCGATGCGGTCGGCGCGCGCCGGCCGCTGGCCGAAGAGCAAGGTGAGGAAGTTCTCCGGATCGCCGGCGTAGTCGACCCGCTGGCGCGACAGCTCGAAGCCGAGCGCCAATTTGGCGCTGAGCGAGTGCGTTAGCGAGGCCCGATGCACGTCGGAGACCGAATAGATGCGATCGAAGTCATCGACCGCGTTCAGGTCGCGCTGCGTCGCCAGCCGCAGCAGCGTTTTGCCGCCGGCCTGCCAGGACACAGATGCCAGCCAGGTGGGCCCCTGGTAGCCGCGCTCGGGGACGATCGGGTAGTCGCGCTCCACATGGCCGGCGCGCAGCGTCGCCGCGGTCGCCGCGCCGGCGCGCCAGACGAAGGTGGCAGCGACGAGGTTCTGCCGGTAGCTGTTGTCGATCGGTGCCGTGCCGACGACCTCGCGGTTCGGGAAGCGGCCGTCGGTGCGGCCGGCGCCGATCGACACTTCATGGCCGTGGGCGCTCGAGCGCGCGAGTTCGACTCGCACCAGGCGCACGCGGTAGTCGCTGACCCGCCGCACGGCCAGCGAGTTGCTGCCGCGAAAGTCGGTCGCAAAGGCCGACAGCCGGGTGTCCGGCCGCGGCACGAAGCTCAGGCCGAAGCGCGCGCTGCTCGCTTCGAGCAGGTTGCGCTCGGGGTTGCGCAAGTCGGCGAAGCTCGTGACCCGCTGCTCGAGCGCGTAGCCGATCTCGCTGCGCCAGCGGCGCGTGAACTCGCCGCGCCAGGTTGCTTCGCCGTCGTAGCGGGTGGCGTCGTAGGTGTCGTTGTGCACGAACAAGTCGCGCGTGACCCGCGCGCGCGCGCTCAGAGTCTGCGTGCCGCCGTGGAGCTGTCCGTCCAGTTGCGCGAACGGCGTGACGATCAGATCGTGGCGGCGAGCGCCGGCCGCGAAACCGGCCTGCGCGGGTGCAACGCCGTCGGGCAGTCGGAACAGGTTGCTGTCGTACTGAAGCGAGGAGCCGGCCGTCAGTTGCACACCGCCGCTGTCGGGCGCCCGCGCGGCGGCTGGTGTCAACGCCGGCAGCAGCGAACACGCGAGAGCGATCGCTTGCGCCGGCTTCACCAGAAATTCCAGTGCTGGCCGTGCACCACGTAGGCGGCAAGCGCGGCGTTGGATACGGCGTGCGCGATCACCGGATACCAGAGGTTGCCGGTGCGCATGTACAGCCAGCCGTAGGCGAACCCGGCGACGATGCCGGCGAGCCACAGGTCGTGACCGAGCGCGAACACCACCGAGCTGGCCGCGAGCGCGAACAGGCTGGTGGCGGCCGGCGCCTGTTCGAGGAAGTTGCGGCCGTCCAGCGATCGCATCACGAGCGAGCGCCAGAACAGTTCCTCGATCAGCGGCACCACCAGCACCGCGCCGGCGCTGCGCAGCGCGATCAGATCCCAGCGCAGCGACCCGTCGGCGGCGAGCGGCACGAAGCGCGTCGCCGGTTCGCCGAAGCGCATCCAAGGCAGCGTCAGGTTCACCCACAGGACGATCACCAGCAGCCCGACGGCGATCGACAGCAACAGGTGAACGAGTGCGCGCGGCGGCCGGGCGAGTTCGGCGTAGCGGCGCCAGAAGAGCGCGAGCAGCACCGCGGCGAGCCCCGCTTGCACTCCGTAGAGCGCCTCGTTGAGGCTCCAGGCGCCGCTGTCCGGCGACGTTTCCGGCAAGGTCGCACGCAGCGCGAGGATGGCGACGAAGGCGGCGAACGGCAGGGCGCGCAACAGCGCGGCGGAGGTGGGGAAGGCGGACATCGGCGGCGGCGTGGTATGCGGCGGGCTTGTGCAAGTGGCGGTCCGTCTCGCGGTGTGCTGCGACCGCGGTCGGCATTGCCCTGCGATCTTGTTCGGCATTGATGACAGCGCGGAGTCAAGCGGCTGGCTACGACCGAAGACGCCGCTCGGCGCGGCGAGTCCTTACGGGCGAGCGAGATCTCGGTGACGCCATGATGACGAGAGCGCGCTCGGCATGAACCGTTCTGCTCACGGCGCAACGCGGCTTTCGCCGGTCGGAAGGCTGGAGTTGTCACGCCCGGTCCGTAGCCTCTGTCCTGGTTCAAGGACTGCGGTGCTCGCTGTTCGCGCGGCGTGTACCGATGCGCACGGCGGTGTCGGCCGGAAAGGGAAGTCCCAGATGAGGCACCTTGGATTCATTCGTGCGGTCGCGCTCGCCATCGCGCTGGCCGCGTCATCGATCTCGCAGGCGCAAGTCCTCGACGAGGCGACGCGCGACTCGTTGCTCGGCGCGGCAACGAATGCGGCGACGTCGCCGCAGGTACCTTGGCGAAGCGATCTGCTGCCGCCTGCGGTGGTCATCGGCAACGAGCCGCCCGTGTTCGCCGGCGGCGCGCCTGGCCCGGCGACGATGAATCTGGTGCATGTGGCGCCGCCGCCGGCAATCGCGCTTGCGTGGGCGGCGCAGGCGCCGGCGCTCGCCTTCGGCGACGAACGGGTCAGAACGATGCCGTCGTTCTCGATGGTCGAGCCGATGCCGACGCCGGCGCCGCCGCAGATGCTGTCGGGCGGTCTGCACCTGCCGCGCGCGCTGTTCTTCTTCGATGCGCCGCTGGCGCTCAACTTTGCGCTGATTCAACCCGTGCCCGAGCCGGGCACGCTGGGCTTGATGCTCGCCGGGCTCGGCGTGGTCGCGCTTGTCGGTCGCGCCCGTCGTGGTCGCGACCAAGCACCGCAACGGCAGTGAACCGGTCGGTTCGCGACGCAGCCGATCTGTTTCACAGCGCCGAGCTCCTACCGCGGGCCCGTGAGGGTCGGCACGGCGCTACCGCGATTGCGCAGTCGCGGTCATCTGGCGGTACGCGCAGTCGTCACGGATGACTTCTAGAGTCCCACGCATTCATCGCCATCGGAATCTATGCTGCTGAGCGCGCAAGCGGCCGGGCTGAGATACGGTCAAGTCTCGGTGCTGGGCTGGGTGAGGATGTCGCTGGAGCCGGTGCTGATCATCGGCTGTCTGCTGGCCAGTTGTGCCGTGGTCGGCGCCGAATTCGGACCGCCCGAGCTGATCCTGGCGCTGATCACCTTCTCGCTCACGTTCCCGGGCGACGTGTCGGTGCGCCGGCTGCGTCAGAGTCTGTCCGCCAGTATCGCGGTCAACTGGGCCGTCGTGTTCGGCCTGCTGCTGCTGCTCGGCTACGTCACGAGCTTCACCGGCTACTTCGAACCGCGCATGCTGGTCGTCTGGGCGATCGGCACGCCGCTGGTCCTGTACGCGGCGCACCGGCTGATCCCTTTGATCACGCCGCAACTGCTGGCGATCGACGGCAACCGGCGCGCGGTGGTCGTGGCCGCCAACGACATCGGCCGCCGGCTCGCTCGCAGCTTCCGCGACGAACCGACGCTCGGCTTCCGTTTCGTCGGCTTCTTCGACGATGCGGCGCGCGAGGGCAGGCCTGCGGACGACGCGCCCGACGACGGCCCGGTGCTCGGCCGCACCGAGGAGGTGTCCGAGTACGTCAAGGCGAACGGCATCGAGGCGGTGTTCATCGCGCTGCCGATGGCGGCGCAGCCCTCGGTGCTGCGGCTGCTGGAGGAACTGCAAGACACCACGGCGTCGATCTTCTTCGTGCCGGACATCTTCATCTTCAATCTGATCCAGGCGCGCGTCGACGACGTCAACGGCATCCCGGTGGTGGCGGTATGCGAGACGCCCTTTACCGGCATGAACTGCATCATCAAGTGGGCCAGCGACAAGCTGCTGGCTGCCCTGCTGGTCGCGCTGGCGAGCCCGCTGATGCTCGCGATCGCGCTGGCGGTGCGGGCCACGTCGCCCGGTCCGGTGCTGTTCCGCCAGCGCCGCTACGGACTCGACGGGCGCGAGATCCACGTCTACAAGTTCCGCACGATGCGGGTCACCGAGGACGGCGCCGAGATCCGCCAGGCGACCCGCAATGACCCGCGGATCACGCCGGTGGGAGCCTTCCTGCGGCGAATGTCGCTCGATGAACTGCCGCAACTGTTCAACGTGCTGGAAGGAAAGATGAGCCTCGTGGGGCCGCGCCCGCACGCGGTCGCCCACAACGAGATGTACCGGCGGCTGATCCGCGGTTACATGATCCGGCACAAGGTCAAACCCGGGATCACCGGCTGGGCTCAGGTCAACGGCCTGCGCGGCGAGACCGAAACCGTGGAGAAGATGCGCGCACGCGTGGAGTACGACCTCGACTATTTGCGCCGCTGGTCGATCGGCCTCGATCTTCTGATCGTCCTGAAGACGATCCGCATCGTCCTGCGCGGCAGTAATGCCTACTGAGCCGGCGCCATGGACGGCACGCTGATCGAGGCAGCCGCACGCGGCGACTCGGCGCCGCCGAGCGCGGCTAGGTTGCTGTCGGCGCTGGGCGAGGGGATGCGCGTTCGACGGCGGGTGGAGTTCTTCGCCTGGACGCAAGGACCGCTGCAGGAGATCGTCGGCCACGGCATGCTGCTGTGCGGACTGCCGCGCAACAGCGGCGGGCGCATGTTCTTCGACTATTTCTACAACGTGCCGATTCACCCCAACGTGCTCGCGCGCGTCTGCCATCCGCGCAATGGCCTGGCGGCCGAGATGCTGGAGGTATGGCTGGCGCAGGGCGCCGAACCGCTGTTCATAGGGCCGCACGGCGGCGCCGGCGCACGCGTGCGGCTGGCCGAGGAGCTGGACCGCCTCGGCCTCGGCGAGGCGGTCGTGCACGGCATTCCGAGCGCGCAGATGGGCGTCGGCGCGCACTGCTTCCTCGGCTTCGTCGGCCTGACCGCATCGTCGGCGCACTTGCCGCCGCTGATCGAGATGCTGGTGCCGCACGTGTTCAACGCCTATTGCCGCTCGCTTGCGCGCGATCGCCCTGCCGGTGGTGAACAAGCGGGCGTCGACGCCGGCGATCAGGTGATCACCGATCGCGAGATCGAGATCCTCAAGTGGGTGCGCGAGGGCAAGAGCAACCAGGAGATCGGCATGATCCTGAACATCAGTCCGCTGACGGTGAAGAATCACGTGCAGAAGATCCTGCGCAAGCTGCAGGCGACCAATCGCGCGCAGGCGGTGTCCAAGGCGATCTCACTGCGCCTGCTCGGACCCTCCTATGGCGGCGACGGCGAGACGGCGGGCGAAGGCCGGCCGCGTGTTGAGACATCGCGCGCGGCCGCCGGACGCAGCGCCGGCTTCACGCTGCTCGAGCTGCTGGTGGTGCTGGTGATCATTGGTCTGCTCGCAGGCTTCGTGGCGCCGCACTTCTTCGGCCAGATCGGCAAGTCCGAGCAGAAGGTGGCGGTGGCGCAGATCGATGCGTTCGAGAAGGCGCTCGACCAGTTCCGGCTCGACGTCGGCCGCTACCCGAGAACCGAGGAAGGACTGGCGGCGCTGGTGGTGCGGCCGGGCGACGAACCCCGCTGGGCCGGGCCGTACCTGCGCAAGGGCGTGCCGCTCGACCCCTGGGGTCGCCCATACGTGTACCGCTACCCGAGCGCGAGCGGCAGCTTCGAACTGTTCAGCGCCGGCAAGGACGGCGCGCAGGCGGCCGCCGGCACACCGGCATTGCGCTGAGCGGAATCGAGCGCCGTCATGGCCTTCGTCGTCACCGGGCTCGGGCGCGACGTGTCCGCGCTTTCGATTACCGTCGAGGCCGTCGATGCGGCCGGCGCGCGCGCGGTCGCGGCCGCGCGCGGCATCACGGTGATCGACGTTCGTCCGCTGCGCGCCGCGCGCGGCGGCTGGGTCGCGGCGCGCGAACGCTTCGACCTCGAACTGTTCTGCCAGGAGCTGCTGGCCCTGATCGACGGCGGCATCGCGGTCGGCGAGGCGCTGCAGACTCTGGCCGAGAAGGCGCGCCGGCAGGACGGTGCGGCCGCGGCGCAGGCGGTGATCGAGCAACTGCACGGCGCGCTGCAGGAAGGGCTGGCGCTGTCGGCGGCGATGGCGCGGCGGCCGCAGGTGTTCCCGCAGGTGTTGATCGCCTCGATGCAGGCGAGCGAGCAGACCAGCGACTACGGCCCGGCGCTGCGGCGCTTCCTGCGCTACCGGCAACTGGTGGGCGAAGTGCGCGCCAAGCTGATCGCCGCCGCCACCTACCCGGCGATCCTGCTCGCCGCTAGCCTGCTCGTGCTGCTGTTCCTGGTCGGCTACGTGGTGCCGCGTTTCGCCCAGGTGTATGCCGACCTCGGCGACCGCGTGCCGCTGGGCTCGCGCCTGATCGTGGCGCTGGGCGAGCTCGTCGGCGGCCAGCCGCTGGCGAGCGCCGCGGCGGCGGCGGCGCTGGTGGCAGGCATCGTGCTGGCGCTGCGCTCGCCGTCGCTGCGCGCGCGCGCGCTGCGCGCCGCGGCGCTATGGCCGCGCGCCGGCCGGCTGATGCTGATCGCGTCCTGCGCGCAGCTCTATCGCACGTTGGCGCTGCTGGTTCAGGGCGGCATCCCGCTTCCGGCGGCGTTGGCGATGGTGCAGCCGCTGCTGTCTGCGGCTCTGGCACAGCGTCTGATCGACTGCCGGCAGGCGGTGAGCGAGGGCCGCGGCTTCTCCGACAGCATGGCCGCGACCGGCCTGGCGACGCCGGTGGCGGATCGCTTCTTCCGCGCCGGCGAGCGCAGCGGGCGGCTGGGCGAGATGATCGAACGCGCGGCCGACTTTCACGAGGCCGAGCTGGTTCGTGCCGCCGACTGGTTCGGCCGCGTCATCGGCCCGGCGCTGATGCTGTTGATGGGTCTGGTGATCGGCGTCGTCGTGGTGCTCATGTACCTGCCGATCTTCCAGTTGTCGGAGGCGGTGCAGTGAACGCGCCGGCGCTTGCCGACTCCGCCCTCGATCTGCCGCTGCGGCTGGCGGCGGCGGCGGCGCGCGCGCGCGCCGGCGGCGCCAGCTTTGCGCAGGCGGCGGCCGAAGCGCTCGGCGCAAGCGAGGACGAGGCGCTGGCCGCCGCGGCCGCTGCGCTGCGCCTGCCGCTGCTGGCCGGTGTCGAGCTGCAGCGGATGGCGCCCGACTTCGAAGCACTGTCGTTTCCCGACGCCAGCCGCCAGAAGCTGGTGGCGCTGCACGGCGATGCCGGCGCGTTGGTTCTGGCGCTCGACGATCCCTTCGATGCCGACCGGCTGGAGTGGGCCGAGCATCGCATCGGCCGGCCGCTGCAACTGGCGCTGGCCGCAACCGAGGAGATCGCGGCGCTGCTCAAGCGCCACGAGGCCGGGCTGCGCGCGATCGACGCGCTGGCGGCGCCGGCGGCAGGACGCGCCGCCGACGAGCCGGCCGACGAGCTGTCGATCGCGCGCATCGCCGCCGATGCCAGCCCGGTCGTGCGGCTGGTGAACTCGATGCTCTACGACGCGTTGCGCGCGGAGGCGAGCGACATTCACCTCGAAAGCGATGCGCGCGGAGCGTCGATCAAGTACCGGCTCGACGGCGTGCTCGACGCCGTCAGCCGCATCGACGACCCGGCGCAGGCCGAGCAGGTGGTGTCGCGCATCAAGGTGCTGGCCGAACTCGACATCGCCGAGCGCCGGGTGCCGCAGGACGGCCGCTTCCAGGTGCGCGTCGAGCGGCGCGAGATCGACCTGCGGGTGTCGATCCTGCCGGCGGCGCACGGCGAGGACGTGGTGCTGCGCATCCTCGACAAGAAGCGCCTGGTCGACCAGGTGCGCGGGCTGCGCTTCGAGACGCTCGGCTTCGATGCGCGAACGATCGACGAGCTGCGCGCGCTGGCGCGCCTGCCGTTCGGGCTGATGCTGGTCACCGGTCCCACCGGCAGCGGCAAGACGACCACCCTGTACGCGGCGCTGTCGGAGGTCAACAACGGCCGCGACAAGATCGTCACGATCGAGGATCCGATCGAGTACCAGCTCGCCGGCGTCACCCAGGTGCCGGTCAACGACCGCCGCGGCCTTAGCTTTTCGCGCGGGCTGCGCTCGATCCTGCGCCACGATCCGGACAAGATCATGGTCGGCGAGGTGCGCGACGCCGAGACCGCGCAGATCGCCGTGCAGGCGGCGCTCACCGGCCACCTGGTGTTCACCACCGTGCACGCGAACAGCGTCTTCGACGTGATCGGCCGGCTGCTGCACATCGGCGTCGATCCCTTCAGCCTGGTCAGCGCCGTCAACGGCGTGGTCGCGCAGCGCCTGGTGCGCGTCAACTGCAGTCATTGCGCGGCGCCCGACCCCTGCGACCTGTCGCCGCGGCCGGCGAGCGAGCGCCGGATCCTGGCCGGCAGCCAGCTCAAGCGCGGCGTCGGTTGCGGCCATTGCCGCGGCACCGGCTATCGCGGCCGGCGCGCGATCGCCGAGGTGCTGCGCTTCGACGACGCGATGCGCGATGCGCTGTTCAGCCGCACTTCGGTGGCGGCAGCCAAGCTGGCGGCGCGCGAGCGCGGCATGCGCTCGATCCGGCAGGTCGGGCTGGAGCTCGTTGCCGGCGGGCTGACGACGCTCGACGAGCTCGATCGCGTGACCTTTGCCGATGCCGAAGTCGCGACACCGGTTGCCGGCGAGGGGCTGCGGTGATCGCGGCGCTGCGCCGGTCGCGATCGCGCGCCGCGGCGTGCGTGTACCTGGCCGCCGATGCGACGCTGCCGGAGCCGGCCGCTGCCGCGGCTCGGCCGCTGCACGTGCTGCTGGCGACCGACCACGCGCGCCTGGCGCTGCTGCCCTGGTCGCCGGCGCTGCTGCGGCCGTCGCACTGGCAGACCTACGCCGCCAGCCGGCTCGAGCAACTGCACGGGACACCGACGCAGCCGTGGACCGTGCGCGTGATCGACGAGCCGCCGCCGCATCCGCGGCTGGCGGCGGCGCTGCCGACGGCCCTGCTCGAAGCGCTCGGCGTCGTGCCGGCGCCGCACGCACAAGCCGTGGTCCGGCCGCGGCCCGCGCAGGTGCGACTGGAACTGACCGATCGACTGTCGGAGCTGGTCGCGAAGCGCCGGCTGGCGAGCGGCGTGCTGGTCGAACTTAACCGGATCTTCGCGACCGTGGCCACTTTGCGCGACGGCGTGCTGGTCGGCCTGCGCCGCCGGCGTATCGATCGCGCCGGCGCTGCGGCCGATGCGCAGGCGATCGCCGCCACGGTTGCCGCCGAGCGCGCCGGGGCGGCGCTCGAAGGGGCGCCGATCTGGGTCGCCGCGCGGCAGGTCGGCGACGCCACCGCGGCCGCTGCGGCTTTGCGCAGTGCCGGTCTGCCGGCGGAACTGTCGCCATGCTGAGCGCGCGCCGCTTCGATCTCGACTTCGCCCAGGCGGGGGCTGCGCCGCGCTGGACCTTGCTGCTGCTCGGACTCGGGCTGGCGCTGCTTGCTGCCAGTGCCTGGTACGCCCATGGACTGCACCGGCAGCGCCTCGAGGTGGGCCAGGAACTGTTGCGGCTGGCCGGCGAGCGGCAGCGCCATCAGGCGCAGACCGCGCCGCGCGCCACCGCGCTGCCGGCGGCGCAGCAGGCGCAGACGCGGGCTGCGGCACAGGAGGCGCAGCGCATCGTGCAGCAATTGCATCGGCCCTGGTTGCCGCTGCTCGACGGGCTCGACCGGACCGCCGGCCGGCAGGTGCGACTGACCCAGCTTGCGGTCGACGCGCGCTTCGAGCGACTGAACCTCGAACTGGAAGCGGCGTCGATGGGCGACGTGCTCGGCTACACGCAGCGGCTGGCCGCTGTGGCGCAGGTGCGCGACGCACGGCTGGTCTCGTTCGAGTGGCGGCAAGCCGAGGGACGCCGACTGTTGGCGCGTCTGTCGGCCGAACTGGCCGCGCCGCCGGGCGCGACCGCCGCGCGGCGCGATGCCGCCGGGGACCGTGCCGTGCCGCTGGCGGCAACGGAGGTTCGATGATGCCGCCGCCTGCCCCTGCCGGCGGCAGCGGCGCTGCCCATGTGCCGCTGGCGCTGCGGCTGCGGTATCACGCGCAGCGGCTCGGCGTGGCCGGCTGGTCGGGGATCGGGGCAGCAGTAGCGGCGTGCGCGCTGCTGCTCTTCGCCGAGGTGAACACGCGCCCGGTGCTCGAGCGCGAACGTGTGCAGGCGGCGCAGGCGGCGCTGGACGAGCAGCGGCAGCGGCTGCGACCGGCTGCCGCTGCGGCCGAAGGTCCGGCCGAGTTCGTCGCTAGGCTTCCTGCGCCGTCGGCGCTGCCGGAGGTGATCGAGTTCCTGCACGACCAGGCGGCCAAGCGCGGACTGCAAATCGAGCGCGGCGACTATCGGCTGTCGCGCGAGATCGGCGGCCTGGCGCAGCGGCATCAGGTGACGCTGCCGATCCGCGGCGAGTACCCGCGACTGCAGGCTTGGCTGCGACTGGCGCTGGCGAAGCACCCGTTCCTGGCGATCGACGATCTGTCGGTCCGGCGTGCGGCCGACGACGCGTCGCTGATCGAGTCGCGCGTGCAGTTGAGCATCTACACGCGCAACGCGCCATGACCCGCCGGCAACTGCTCGCGGTCGCACTGGCCGCCACGCTCTTCCTCACCGCCTGGGTGCAGTGGCAGAGCCAGCGCGCGCAGTCGGGCGGCGCCGAGCTGTCGGCTGCGCGGGCACCGCAGCCGGCGCCGCCGATACGGCTTGCCGATCGCAGCGCGCAAGCGGCCGTGTATGCACCGGAGGACGCGGCTGGCGCCGCACCGCTCGTGCTCCCCGACCGGTCAGCGCTGTCGGCGCCGGCCGGCCGAGCCTCAGGGGCGCTGTTCGCGGCGCCGCCTGCGCCTGCTGCTCCACCACCCCCGCCGCCGCCGCCGCCGACTGCGCCGCCGCTGCCGCTGACCTTCGGCGGCCGGCTCGTGGTCGGAGGCGAGGCTGCCTACCTGCTCAACGAGGGCACGCGCACCCTGGTGCTGGCGGTCGGCGCAACGCACGGCGAGTTCGTGCTCGAGTCGGCCGACGACATGGCACTGACTTTCAGACACCAGCCGACCGGCCTGCCGGTGGCGCTGCCGATCGACAGGTGATCCCGATGCGCCTTCCATCCAGCCCGCCGGCGCGAGTCGCAGCCGCCAGTTGCCGGCGCTGCGCGCTCGCCATCGCGCTGCTGCTCGCGCTTGCCGGCTGCGCCACCGCGCCCGAGATCGACCGCAGCCGCGACCTGGCCGCGCAAGGCCGCGATCGCGAGGCGCTGGCACAACTCGAGCAGGGTGCCAGGCGCGCGCCCGACGATCTCCAGTTGCGGGCCGCATTGGCGCGCCAGCGCGACCTGACGCTGGCGCGGCTGCTCGCCACCGGCGACGCGGCGCGCGCTGCACGCGAAACCGCCGCCGCCGAGCAGGCCTTCCGCGAGGCGCTTGCGATCGATGCCGCCAACCCGCGCGCGCGCGCTGGCCTCGAGACGCTGGCGCGCGACGCGCGACACGAGGCGCGTCTGGCCGAAGCGCAGCGCGCGGCCGACGGCGGCCTTGTGGCCGAGGCCGAGACCATTCTGCGCAGCGTGCTGCTGGAGAACTCGTCGCACACCGCCTCGCGACGCTTGTTGCAGCGGCTGCGCGAACAGCAGCTCAGTGCCGAGCTGCAGCCGCGCCGGCTGCGACTGGAGCTTGCCAAGCCGATCACGCTCGAAGTGCGCGACATGCCGCTGCGCAACGTGTTCGACGTGATCGCGCGCACGGCTGGAGTCAACTTCGTGTTCGACCGCGACGTGCGGCCCGACACGCGCGTCACGATCCAGATCCGCGACAGCCCGGTCGAGGACGTGATTCGTCTCGTGCTTGCCGCCAACGCGCTCGAGCGCAAGGTGCTCAACGACAACTCGCTGCTGATCTATCCGAACACGCCGGCCAAGGCGCGCGAGTATCAGGAACTGTCGGTGCGCGCGTTCTATCTGGCCAACGCCGACGTCAAGCAGGCGCAGGCCATGCTGTCCCGGCTGGCGAAGACGCGCGACATCCACGTCGACGAGAAGCTGAACCTGATCGCGATCCGCGACACACCGGCGGCGATCCGCCTGGCCGAGCGGCTGATCGAGTCGATCGACCTGGCCGAGCCCGAGGTGATGCTCGAGGTCGAAGTGCTCGAGATCAGCCGCTCGCGGATGCAGCAGATCGGCATCAATTTCCCGACCTCAGTGGCGGTGGAGGCGACGCTGCCGCTGTCGCCGAGCGTGCCGCCGGGTCGCATCGACCTGCGCGCGCTCGACGACTCGCGGCTGACGGCGACGATCGCCAACCCGGCCCTGGGCCTGAATCTGCTGGCGCAGGATGCCAACGTCGATCTGCTCGCCAACCCGCGCATCCGCGTCAAGAACCGCGAGAAGGCGCGCGTGCTGATCGGCGAGAAGCTGCCGGTGTTCACCACCACCGCGGTGCCGACTGCGGGCGTGGCCGTCTCGGTGTCGTACCTCGACGTCGGCCTGAAGCTTGAGGTCGAACCGACCGTCCATCTTGACGACGAGGTGGGCATCCGCGTCCTGCTCGAAGTCAACTCCACGCTGGAGCGGGTCACCGGCCCTGACGGCTCGACCGCGTTCCGGCTGGGAACGCGCACCGCGCAGACGCATCTGCGGCTGCGCGACGGCGAGACCCAGGTGCTGGCCGGCCTGATCAACGAGAGCGAGCGCGAGAACCTCGGCCGACTGCCGGGCCTGGGCGATCTGCCCGGCATCGGGCGGCTGTTCAGCAGCCTGGGCTTGCAGCGCGAGAAGAGCGAGATCGTGCTGCTGATCACGCCGCGCATCCTGCGCAACCTGCAGCCGCCGCCGGCGGAGACGATGCTGATGACCTCGGGCACCGAGCTTGCGCCCGGTGCCGCACCGCTTGCCATCGCGCCGACCCGGCCCGGCGGCCTGGCGCTGCGCGTGGACGAAGGCCGCGGCGCTGTGCGCCCGGCGGCGACGGCCGAGCCGGAGGTTGCTCCGGTCGCGGCCGTCGCCG